>CANGIH010000009.1 GCA_947453875.1 Planctomycetaceae bacterium
CGTCGCTCCCGCCAGAAGCGGCGGCCTGTCGATCCGACGAACTGTTCCCCGGTCTCGCTAAGGCTTGCCATGACGCCGCCGCTCACCATCCGCCGCGGGACGCTCGACGATGCCGAAGCCCTCGCCCTCCTTGCCACCCGGACGTTCCTCGAGACCTACCGGGACTTCGAGGAAGTGCAGGACAATGCCGATTACGTCGCGGATCATTTCCAGGTGCCGGCCGTCGCCGCGCTCCTCGCCGATCCGCAGGCCACCACGCTCCTGGCGGCATCGGGCGCGGATCTCGCCGGCTACGCCGTCCTCCGGGCCGGATCAACGCCCTCCTGCGTGACTGGCGAGAAGCCTCTCCAACTGGAACGCTTCTACCTCGCCGAGGCCGCGACCGGCCGGGGTGAGGGAACCCGGTTTCTCCGGGCCGTCCAGGCCGAGGCCCACACGCTCGGTGCCCTCACCGTCTGGCTCGGCGTCTACCACCGCAACGCCCGTGCCATTCGGTTTTACGAGTCCCGCGGCTTCCGCCAGATTGGCGAGCGCGACTTCCCCTTCGGTGGCAAGATCTTCGTCGATCCCGTCTACGCGATCGCGGTCGACGAGATCCGCTTTCCGCAGCCCAACGGCCCATCGCGCGAATCGTGATCCGCGGGGGGGGCCAGCTTCGATCTCCCGAGCCAGCCGATGGGAGGGTTCACGGCTGTGGCTTGTGTGGAGCCACCGAGCGTGGACGCGTGCGAAGCCAATCCCGACCGGGCGTCAGCCGGCGATCTCGTCGGTTTCGGCGAGGATGTGCGCAAGCAGGCTTTCGAGGCCGAGCAGCCTGGCCAAGCGGTCGAGTTCGGAGCGGTCGACGGCCGTCATCTGCCGGATGATCTGCCGCAGGTCGCGCCGGCTCTTGTGGCTCCCCTTCGACGCCCAGACGAGCTTGGAGGCCGCCGCGTCGGCCCGCGATGCCACCGGGAGCGGCATCCCTTCGAGGACTTCGATCACGGTGGAGCGATCGAGTTCGCCGGGAACCAACTCCCGGGGGTAGATGTCGACCTTGAGCGCTTCAGTCATGTCGAAGAGCTGAAACATCGACTTCTCGGCGATCGCTCGTCGAACCTGCTTGGGGTCGAGGAGAAACCCCGCCTCCGAAACTGCCGCGATGAAGGCATCGGCGGCCCGGGACAGCGGGACGTTGTCAACGACAACGTCGATGTCCTGAGTCATGCGCGGTTCGCCGTAGGCGACGCTCGTGATGCCGCCGGTGAGATGAAACCGCACGCCGTGGCGGCGGAGAATGGCCACGAGCCGTGTCAGCGTGTGGCGGAAAATGTCAGGAGGAAACATCGTCGAGCATCTGCTGGATGAGTTTGCGGGAAACGGCATCGGAGCCGTACATCCGCATCGCCGTCTCCCACTTGAGTCTTTCGGCGGAGAGCGGCCCGCGGTCGGCGACGATCTCCCGTCCGATCAGATCCCGCGCCCACGCAAACATGGAAGCGGCCCGGGAAACGCGGACATGCGGCGGAAGGGCATCCTGCGCCGCTTGGAATCTGGCTTCGAGTTCGCTCTGTTGCACGTCCATGCTCGGCATCCTAACAGGCCGTCGACGGAGGACCCCGCCTGCGGATCGGCAAGCTTTTTTCACCGGCAGCCGACAGGGCAAGCAAAGCTCCTGATGCGCGTCCGGAGCTCACGCCCCCGGGCGGGGAAACGAGAAGCGGTTCGTAGCCTCGTCGGTGAAGCGCACGCCGTAGCCCGGCATCTCCGGAGGCATGTAGCAGCCGGCCCGCATCACGACGGGCTCGTGGAGGTGCTCGTGGAGGTGGTCGGAATACTCGGCGACGCGGCCGTCGAGCGTGCCTGACACGCAGACGTAGTCGATCATGCTCAGGTGCTGGACATATTCACAGAGGCCGACGCCACCGGCGTGGGGGCAGACGGGGATCGAAAACCGCGCGGCGAGCAACAGCACCGCCATCACTTCGTTGACCCCGCCGAGCCGGCAGCTGTCGAGCTGGCAGACCTGCAGCGCACCCGACTGCATGAACTGCTTGAACATGATCCGGTTGTGGCACATCTCCCCGGTGGCGACGCGGATCGGTGCAATCGCGCGGGCGATCGCCAGGTGCCCGAGGATGTCGTCGGGGTGGGTCGGCTCCTCGACAAACCAGGGGTCGAACTTGGCAAGCGCCCCGATCCACTCGATCGCCTGCGGAACGTCCCACACCTGATTGGCGTCGATCATCATCCGGGCTTCCGGCCCCATCTCGTCGCGGAGGACGCGGCAGCGGCGCAGGTCGTCCTCGAGATCGCGGCCGACCTTGATCTTGAAGTGCGACCAGCCGCGGGCTTTCAAATCGCGGCACTTCTCCCGGAGGGCCTCGTCGCTGTAGCCGAGCCATCCGGCGGAGGTGGTGTAGCTGGGGTAGCCCGCGTCGACCAGGTGCGCGATCCGCTCCGGCTTGTGCGGCACCTGCGCGCGGAGCATCTCAAGGGCTGCTCCCGGCGTCAGCGCGTCGGCGAGGTAGCGGAAGTCGACCGAGGCGACGAACTCCTCCGGTGACATCTCGCACACCAGCCGCCACACCGGCTTGCCGCGGACGCGGGCCCACAGATCCCAGACGGCGTTGATCACCGCCGCCGCCGCCAGATGGATCACCCCCTTCTCCGGGCCGACCCAGCGGAGCTGTGAATCGGCCGTCAGCCGGCGGGAGAGATCGACCGGCCGACGCATGAGGGCCTCGAGCGGCTGGCCGACGAGGAGGCTGGCCAGCGAATGGATCGCAGCGACACAGAGCTCGTTGCCGCGGCCGATCGTGAACGTCATCCCGTGGCCGGACATCGCCGCGGCGTTCGTCCGCAGAATGACGTACGCCGCCGAGTAGTCCGGGTCGGGGTTCATCGCGTCCGAGCCGTCGAGATGCGCCGACGTGGGGAAGCGCAGGTCGTGGGTCTCGAAGCCGGTGATCGTGATCGGTGCGGGCATGGCGGTCTAGCCCGCTGCCCAGGCGGCGTCGACCGCGGCGGTGACCTTCGAGAAAGCCTCGTCGAAGGGGCCGGGGAGGATCGCGCCGGCCGCTGCCTTGTGGCCGCCGCCGTTGAACGTGGCGGCGAGGAGATTGCAGTCGACCTTGCCCCGGCTGCGGAAGCTCACCTTCACCCGGGCGTCGGGCTGCTCGATGAGGATCACGGCGACTTCCGTCCCCTTCACCGCGAGCGTGAGGTTGACGAGATCCTCGGTGTCGCTCGGGAGGGCGTTGACTTCCTTGATGTCCGACTGGCGGACGGTGGAGTAGATCACCTTGCCGTCGTGGGCCGGCTTCGCCCCACTGAGCGTCCGCCCGACGAGATGGATCCGGGCGAGCGAATCCTGCTCAAAGAGCTCCCTGTAGACCGCCGGGGGGCTCGCGCCCGCGTCGACGAGCCGCCCCGCCACGCGGAAGGTCTCGGCCGAGGTCGAGGGGAAGCGGAAGCCGCCGGTGTCGGTCGAGAGTCCGGCGTAGAGCGGCGTGGCGATCCGCTCGGTGAGCGGCACTTTCAGCCGCAGCGCCACCTCGCTGATGATCCGGGCGGTCGCCTCGGCGGTGGTGTCCTTGAACCAGCGGTCGGAGAGATCGTCTTCGCTGACGTGATGATCGATGACGAGGACCTTGGCCCGCATCTCCTTGGCGACATCGGCCATCGCCCCGAGCTGCGCCCAGGCGCTCGTGTCGACGATGATGAAGAGATCGCGATCGGCAAGATCGGCCTTCTTGACGCCGGTCTGGAGCGATTCGATGCGCCGGTCGGGGTCGATCCAGGCGAGCGTCGGCGGGGTCGCCTGGGCGTTGACGATGCGGACATCCTTGCCGATCGCCTCGAGGATCCCGAGCATGCCGAGCTCGCTGCCGAGCGCGTCGCAGTCGGGGCGGACATGGCTGGTCAGCACCACCTTCTGGCAGTTCCGCAACACCTCCACCAGCGCTGCCCAGTCGAGACGTGTCGATGCCATGGAAGCCCCGTGAGGTGGAAGGAAGTACGAACGTGGCCGGTCAGCTACCGGGGCCACTGGAAGAGGATGCAATGCCAGCAGCGACGGCGCCGGCCCGGGCGACGTCGGTCGCCAGCTGCGCCTTGAGGTCGTCGAGGGATTCGAAGCGGCGAGTGTCACGGAGCCGCGTGAGGAAGTCAACGTCGAGCCGCTGGCCGTAGAGGTCGCCGTCGAAGCCGATCAGGTGCACCTCGACCGTCACGCCGGTGGCACCGAACGAGACATTCGGGCCGACATGGATCGCGGCCGGGTACGGTGAACATGGCCCCCCCGCTGCCCCGGCTGTCGCGGTGGAAGGATGGGCGAGACCGGCATAGACCCCGGCGGCCGGGAGCAGCGTGGGGATCGCTTCGAGATTCGCCGTGGGGAAGCCGAGCGTCCGCCCGCGGGCTTGCCCATGCACGACAAGCCCCTCGAGCCGGTACGGGGCGGTGAGCAGCGTTTTGGCCCCCGCGAGGTCGCCTGCAGCCACTCGCTCACGGATCCGCGAGCTCGACACCGCCTCATCGCCGTGGGTGATCGGCGACACCGCCGCCACCTCGACGCCGTCGGCGGCCCCCAGCGCCGCCAGCATGGCCATGTCCCCTTGGCGCCCAGCTCCGAAACGGAAATCGGGGCCTTCGACGATCGCCGCCGCCCGCACCTCCTCGCGCAGGATCCGCCTGTAAAACGATTCCGCAGAGAGGGCCAGGAGGGCCCCATCGACCGGCTGGACCATCACCGCATCGACACCGAGCCCGAGGAGGAGTTCGGCACGCCGCTCGGGCGTGGTGAGGAGGGGCGGTGCCGAGTCGGGGCGGAGAATCCGCGCAGGGTGGGGATCGAACGTGAACGCCACCGTCGGCAGACCGAGCCGCCGGCCGGAATCGAGCAGGCGCGAGACGATCGCGGCGTGGCCGAGATGGACGCCGTCGAAGTTCCCCACCGTCACCGCGCAGCGTGCGCCGCCCGGTTGCCAACGGGGGCCGGCAGCGAGGAGACGCGGGGCGGGGACGTGCGGCAAGGGAGGGAGGAATGTCGTGGGATCGCGGCAGGCGGGACGACGGCAGCCCCGCGGGGAAGGACGACTCAAGTCTAGCCTACAACGGTTTCTTCCAAGGGCATCCCCCTCCGCCCTGACGGTATCATGCAGTTCTGCTTCGCAATGCGGCCGGCCCCCCACCCGGACACCACGGACCAGCATCACCGATGACGGACGACAAGCAGATCTTCCTCTCGCCCGAATTGACCAGCCGTCTAGCGGCGATCGACATCGGCTCCAACAGCGTGCGGATGCTCGTCGCCGAGGCGCTGCGTGGCGGCACCTACCGGATCCTCGACGAGGAACGGGAGCCGACACGGCTCGGTCGGAGCGTCGCCACGGGCCTCCTCGATGACGACTCGATGGCCCGGACTGTTTCTGCACTCGGGAGCTTCCGGCAGATCGCCGCCGGCTACCAGGTGGCGAGCCTGCGGACGATCGCCACCTGTGCCGTTCGCGAGGCCCGCAACGGCCCCGATTTCTGCCGCCGCGTCCGGGAAGAGGTGGGCATCGAGATCGAGGTCATCAGCTCGGAGCGCGAGGCGCGGCTTGCCTTCTCGAGCGTCCAGCATGCGATCGATCTCACCGGCCGCAACGTCGTCGTCGCCGACATCGGCGGCGGCAGCACGGAGATCGTCTTCGCCACCGGCAACCTCATCGAGGCGATCTACCCGACATCGCTCGGTGCGGTCCGGCTGACGGAGCAGTTCGGCAGCGGTGATCCCCCCGAGGCGGCGAAATATCTCGCGCTCGAGGAACTGGTCGCCTCGACGCTCAAGAAGAAGACCGAGCGGCCGCTGTTCGCTCCTCACTTCCTCGTCGGCTCCGGCGGCACATTCACGACCGTCGCCGAACTCGTCATGGCCTCCAAGGGGGAGACCGACCTGCCGGTCGCGGGCTACCGAGTATCGCACGCCGAGGTTCGCCACCTGCTCGACCGGCTGCGGAAGCTCCCGGTGCGGGCGCGGCGCAACATCCCGGGAATGACCCCCGACCGGGCCGACATCATCGTCGCCGGGCTGACGATCATCGACGGCCTGCTCAAGCGATTCCGCGTCAACACCCTCGTCGTCCACACCCGTGGCGTCCGCGACGGGCTGGTACGGGAGATGATCGATGACGTCCTCGGTTCCAGCGTCGTCGCGGGAGACAACGCGGCGCTCCGCGAGGTGGCGATCGAGCGGCTCGCTTCCGCTTGTTCCGGCGAGGTTGAGCATGGAAGGGCCGTCGCCTCGCTCGCCGGACGGATCTGGGAACAGCTCTGCGGCCCTCTGGAGCTTGACCCCGCCGACCGAATTCTCCTCGAATGCGCCGCCCGGCTCCAGGATGTCGGCTATGTCATCAACTACGACCAGCATCACAAGCACAGCTACCACCTCATCCGCAACAGCCGCCTTCCCGGCATCCGGGCCCACGACCTCGAACTGATCGCCAACGTCGCCCGCTACCATCGCGGGGCCCATCCCAAGAAGAAGCATGAGAACCTCGCCAGCCTCTCACCGGCCGAACAGATCCGGGTCGGCAGCATGGCTGCCGTCCTCCGCCTCGCCGGCGGGCTCGATCGGAGCCGGTCGCAGCAGGTCCGCGATGTGCTTGTCCATGTCGGCGGCGGCAGCGTGACGATCGAGGCGGTCTCGGACCAGGACCCGCAGGTCGACATCTGGGGGGCGGAGCGGCGCACCGACCTGTTCGAGAAGGTATTCGAACGACCGGTGAAGTTCCGCTGGTCGGGACGGGGCCGGGCCGGCGAACATGCGCGGCTCGATATCGCAGCCGCCCCCGGTGATGCACAAACCGGCACCGTCTGACGCTGGTGCCACGCCGTGGCGCGGCAGACGGATGGCGTTCCATCCGCTGCCGCAGGCATCGTCGGTGCCACAGATACCTCCGCGCCAGCCCCGCGAATCGGCATCTCCGGTGCCGAGCCGGTTTCATCGAAGCAGGACGCGCGGCGGGGCCGATCCATGCGGAGGGAGCGACGCCTCCCCCCTGCCCCGGAGTCGCCGATGTCCGCTTCCTCGTCCAACCGCTCGACCAACCTCCTGACCGATCCGGGCGACGCCGGCCGGGCCCTGCGGGTCGTGGTCGGTTCACTCCTCTGGCTGGTCGCCTGCGTCGCCCTGGCCCGGGCCGACGAGCCGATGCCGGGTGATCCATCGGGCATGGCAGAGCCTGGCATGATGGAGCGGACCGGTTGGGGGGAACCGCGTGGCGTTGGCCGAGCCAAGCCGATGGGGCATGGCGAACCGCAGCGGCAGGCCCCCTTCCTCCCCGGCCGTTCCCCCTATGCGACAGGGCTGCGGCAACGCCCCAAGTACTTCGTCCCCCCGACGCTTCCGCGCACCCCCACCTGGCCCCTCTATGGCACGCCCCCAGGCGTCCGTCCGGGCGACTGGCCCACCTACGCGCCGCTGGGGATGGGTGGCTACCGGTTTCCCGCCGTCGGCAACCAGGCCTACCGCTGACCGCCGAAGGGAACCGCGGCCGGCAACGCGGCCACCGACCGACAGCCTGCTAGGCTGTTCCCACCGGAGACGTCGCGATCGTCGACCCGGCGGAGGCGGCGCATGGCGGACGTGCTCGAGGTGACAGAGGCTGGTCTTTATTGCCCGGCTGGGGATTTCTGGATCGACCCCTGGCGGCCGGTGCCCCGCGCCGTCATCACCCACGCCCACGCCGACCACGCCCGTTCCGGCTGCGGCCGCTACCTCTGCGCCGCCCCCGGCAAACTCGTGATGAGGAGCCGGCTCGGGAGCACATCCCCGATCGACACCCTCCGCCACGGTGAACGAACGACATTCAACGGTGTCACCGTCTCGCTCCACCCGGCGGGTCATGTCCTCGGCTCGGCGCAGGTTCGCGTCGAACACCGGGGCCAGGTGTGGGTGGTGAGCGGCGACTACAAGACCGCCCTCGACCCCACCTGCACTCCCTTCGAGCCTGTCACCTGCGACGTCTTCGTCACCGAGTCGACCTTCGGCCTGCCGATCTACCGCTGGCCGGCGCCTGACACGATCGCCACCGAGATCAATGCCTGGTGGCGGGCCAACCAGGCGCAGGGAAAGACGAGCGTCCTTCTGGCCTATGCGCTGGGGAAGGCACAGCGACTGGCCGCGATGGTCGATCCGTCGATCGGGCCGATCTACGGCCATGGGGCCGTGATGAAGCTGGTGCGGGCCTACCGTGACAGCGGCGTGCGTCTGCCGTCGATCGACCCGGTGCCGCCGCGGGCCAAGCGTGTCGGCCAAGGGCGGGCGCTGGTCATCACTCCGGCGTCGGCCGCCGCAAGCGGGTGGCTGCGGGCGTTCGGCGAGGTGAGCATCGCGCAGGCTTCGGGCTGGATGACCGTGCGTGGCATCCGACGCCGCCGCGGCTTCGAACAGGGCTTCGTCCTCTCCGACCATGCCGACTTCCCCGGGCTCGTATCGGCCGTCGAGGCCACCGGTGCCCGCCGTGTCCTCGTCACCCATGGATCGAGCGAGACCTTTGCCCGCTTCCTCCGCGGTCGCGGGCTCGACGCCACCATCCTCCACACACGCTTTGCCGGCGAGCAGGCCGACCACGACGGCGGCCCGGAGGAGGAGCCGGAGAGCGGGGCACGGGCCGATGATCCCGCTGGCGGGGGCGGGGCGGAGGCAGAGGCTCCGTGAAGGCATTCACCGCACTCTACTGGAGGCTCGATCGGACGACGCGGACCTCGGAAAAGGAGGCGGTGCTCGTCGACTATTTCAGGGCTGTCCCTCCGGCCGATGGCGCGATCGCGGTCCATCTCCTCTCCGGCGGGCGACAGTCACGGGCCGTGCCCCTGGCGCTGCTGCGGGGCTGGGCTGCCGAAGCGGCGGGGATCCCCGATTGGCTCATCGACGAGTGCTATGCCCAAGTCGGCGACCTCGCCGAGACGCTCGCCCTCGTCCTCCCCGACACCGTCGCGGCGATCGGCGCGGACTCCGCCACCAACCTCGGCCTCGCCTCCTGCGTGCGGGACTCGGTCGATCGGCTGCGTCAACAGCCCGACACCATCGGCAAACGACGGATCATCGAGGGGGTGTGGAACACGCTTGCCCCCACGGAGCGGATCGTCTGGCACAAGCTCCTCACTGGGGGCTTGCGGGTCGGCGTGTCACGGACGCTCGTCGCCCGGGCGCTGGCCGAAGTGGCGGGGGTCGACACCGCCACGATGCTCGAGCGCCTCGTGGCGGCCAAACTCGACTCCGCCGACGACTACCTCCACCTGCTGCACCCCGATGTAGCTGCCGGCTCGCGCCGTCCCTACCCCTTCTTCCTCGCCTCCGCGATTGAGCACCCTGCCGACACCCTCGGGCCACCGGGGGACTGGCAGGTGGACTGGAAATGGGATGGGATGCGGGCGCAGGTGGTGCGCCGCGGCGGCGAGGTGGCACTCTGGACGCGCGGCGAGGAACTCGTCGGGGAACGCTTCCCCGAGATCGTCGACGCCGCCGCCGAGCTCCCCGACGGCACCGTTCTCGACGGCGAACTGCTTGTCGTGCAGGGGGGGAGGCAGCAGGGCTTCACCACGCTTTCCAGACGAATGAACCGCACCTGCCCGACGCGCCGGCAGATCGCGGAGTTGCCCTGCGCGTTCCTCGCCTACGACCTCCTCGAATCGGACGGCGTCGACCGTCGGCAGGAACCCCTCGCCACACGCCGCCGGAGGCTCGATCGACTCGCGGCAGCGGCTGGGTGGCCGACGTTCGAGCCGCGTGCGGCTGACGATCCCCTCCCTTCGTCGGCCCCGACGGTCGCCAGGCTCCTGCTCTCGCCGCAGCTCCCCGCCCCCGACTGGCAGGCCGTCAGCGAC
Organism: Planctomycetaceae bacterium; assembly: GCA_947453875.1. GTDB lineage: Bacteria > Planctomycetota > Planctomycetia > Pirellulales > UBA1268 > QWOP01. The sequence continues at coordinate 9,853 of CANGIH010000009.1, forward strand.
GCCCGCGCCGAGGCCCGAAAACGGGGCGTCGAGGGGGTGATGATCAAACGCCGGGACGGCGCCTATGGCACCGGCCGGACGCGGGGGGAGTGGTGGAAGTGGAAGGTCGATCCGCTCGAGATCGACGCCGTGCTCCTGGCCGCGGTGGCCGGTCACGGCCGTCGGGCGGGCCTTCACACCGACTACACCTTCGGCGTCTGGGATGGGGGGCGACTGGTGAAGATCGCCAACGCCTATGCAGGTCTCACCGACGTGGAACTGACCGAGATCGACCGCATCATCCGGGCCACGACGACGGAGAAGAAGGGGGCGTGGCGCGGCGTCACGCCGACGCTCGTGATGCAGTTGGCGTTCGAAGGCGTGGCGGAGTCGACCCGGCACGGCTCGGGGGTGGCGGTCCGTTTTCCCCGCATCGCCCGCTGGCGGAAGGAGAAGTCACCGGCTGATGCGGGCACCCTTGCCGACCTGCGGGCGCTCATCGAGCCAGCCCGTCTCCTGCCCGCCTCTCCTTCTCCACGACCGGCGCCGCGAGGGAGTGCCGGCCAGCAGAAGATGCTCTGGGAGGAGGAGGGATGACAGCCCGCGCGGCGGCGCCGCGGCTTCCGGCCGACCTCCTTCCCCTCCGGACCTGGTACCGCGGCCGGGGCTGGAAGCCGTTTCCCTTCCAGGAGGAGGTGTGGCGTGAGGCAGCCGACGGGAGCAGCGGCCTGATCCACGCTCCCACCGGCACCGGCAAGACGCTGGCAGCCTGGCTCGGGGCCTTGGCCCGCAGCCGCCGGCTGGGCCTGACGGCCGCCGAGGCGGCGCGTCCCACCGGGGCCGGCCCGAAGGTTGTCTGGATCACCCCGCTGCGGGCCCTGGCGGCCGACACCCTCGGTGCCCTCGACGAACCGCTTGCCGACCTCGCCGGCTGGCTCTCCTCCCCCGGCAAAGACCGCCGTCGCCCCGCGCGATGGCGTGTGGGGATGCGCACCGGCGACACCTCGACACAGGATCGGCGCCGGCTGCGGGCCCGTTGGCCCGAAGGGCTCGTGACCACGCCGGAAAGCCTTTCGGTGCTCCTCTCGCTCGAGGACTGCGACGAGGTGTTCGGGGGACTCGAGACGGTCGTCGTCGATGAGTGGCACGAGCTCCTCGGCACGAAACGCGGCGTGCAGACGGAGCTCGCCCTGGCCCGCCTGCGCACGCTCAGGCCCGGCATCGCCATCTGGGGCCTGTCGGCGACGCTTGCCAACCTCGACACCGCCCTCGCGGCGCTCGTCGGCCCGCAGGGAGCGATGCAGGCCCGTGTCGTCAGCGCGCGTGTCCCGCGGAAGATCGTCATCGAGACCCTCGTCCCCGAACCGATGGAGCGGTTTCCCTGGGCGGGCCACATGGGGATGCGTCTCCTGCCGCAGGTGCTCGATGTCCTTGAGCGGGCGTCGACGTCGCTGGTGTTCACCAACACGCGAGCCCAGGCCGAACGCTGGCATGACGCGATCCGCACCGCGCGCCCCGACTGGAAGGACACGCTCGCGCTCCATCACGGCTCGGTCGACCGCGATCTGCGGACGCGCGCCGAGGAGGGCCTGCGCCGCGGGCGGATGAAGTGCGTGGTGGCGACGTCGAGCCTCGACCTGGGGGTCGACTTCGGCCCGGTCGAGCAGGTGCTCCAGATCGGCAGCCCGAAAGGGATCGCCCGGCTCCTCCAACGCGCCGGCCGCAGCGGCCATGCCCCCGGTGCCACCGGGAGGCTGGTGTGCGTGCCGACGCACGCCCTGGAACTGATTGAGTGTGCCGCCGCCCGTGGCGCGATCGCCTCCGGCGTCGTCGAGCCGAGGATCCCGCTTGAGGAACCGCTCGACGTGCTCGCCCAGCACATCGTCACGGTCGCCGCGAGCGGCGGTTTCCGCGCCGACGAGCTCCTCGCCGAGGTGCGATCGACGCATGCCTTCGCCCGGCTCGACGATGCCGCCTGGCGCTGGGCGCTCGGCTTCGCGGCCCACGGCGGACCGGCGCTCTCTGCCTACCCCGACTTCGCTCGGATCAAGGAACGCTTCGGCCGCTGGTATGTCGCCTCGCCGTCGATGGCCCGCCGCCACCGGATGTCGATCGGCACGATCACCGGCGACGCAAGCGTCGACGTGAAGTGGGTCGGCGGTGGCCGCCTCGGCAGCGTCGAGGAGTCGTTCGCCTCGAGGCTCTCCCCCGGAGACCGGTTCCTGTTCGCCGGACGGTCGCTGACGCTGTTCCGGTTCGATGGTCTCGTCGCCTGGGTGAAACGCTCGCGTGGCCGCGGACAGGGGCTCGAGGTGCCGCGTTGGAACGGGGGCCGCATGCCCCTCTCGATGCTTCTCTCCCGGGCCGTCCTCGATCTTGTTCAATCGGCGGGTACCGCCGGGAAGAAGATGGCTCCCGAGGTGCGGGCGGTGCTGCCGCTGCTGGCCGCGCAGGCACGCTCGAGCCGCCTCCCCGATGCCGACACCCTTCTCATCGAGCGCACCGCCACCGGCAGGACCGGTCGCGGCGAGCCTGCGATGCACCATGCCTTTCTCTTCCCCTTCGAGGGACGGCTCGTGCATGACGGCCTGGCCACGCTCGTCGCCTGGCGGATCGCGCGGGCCACGCCCGCCACGTTCCAGTTGGCGGCCACCGACTGGGGGCTGCAACTGGCCGGACGTCGTCTCCTGCCCGGCGACGAGCCCACCTGGCGGCAGCTCCTTTCGCCGACGAATCTCCTCGACGACCTGCTCGAGTGCCTCAACGGCACCGAGATGGCACGCCGCCATTTCCGCGAGGTGGCACGCGTGGCGGGGCTCGTGGCCGCAGGGCAGCGGAGCGAGCGGCAGACGCAGGCCTCGGCGGGGCTGATCTTCGACGTCCTTTCCGAGCATGACGCCGACAACAGGCTCCTCGGCCAGGCCCGGCGCGAGGTGCTCGAGCGGCAGTTCGAGTTCCGGCGGATGCAGGGGGCGCTCGATCGGATCGCCACGCTCGACCTCGTCATCGTCGACACCCCGCGGATCTCGCCGCTGGCCTTCCCGCTGTGGGCCGAGCACATCCAGTCGCGGCTCACGACGCAGGGCTGGCTCGAGCGGATCATGGAGATGGCCCGCGAACTCGAAGCGACCGCCGGTGTCTGACCCCCTTTTGCTGGCCGCAGCGACGGCGACCGGCTACCGTGGACGGATCGCCGGCGAGAGGGTCTCCGGCGCACCGCCGCCCCTGGAGGATCGATGCGTGAAGGCCTTTCTCCCGCGGATCGGCTGTGCCGGCCCGGGCGGCGCCCCGGGCCGGCTTCCGGAAGGCGACATGATTCTCCTGGCGGGAAGAGCGGCGCTGCTCCCGGCCTCGCGGACCCTTCTGATCGCCGATCTCCACCTCGGCAAGGCGGCCACCTTCCGCAAGGCGGGAATCCCCGTGCCGGAGGGCTCGTCCGGGGAAGATCTCACCCGGCTCGACGGGCTCATCGCCACCCACTCGGTCAAGCGGGTCCTCATCCTCGGTGATCTGCTCCATGCCGCGGCCGGCTGCACGCCCCAGGTCGTCGGTGAATTCCGCACCCTTCGCGACCGCCACCCGGCCACCGGTTTCGTGCTCATTCTCGGCAACCACGATCTCGCCGCTCGGCGGATCGGCGCCGATCTCGGCCTCGACAGCTGCCTTTCGGTGCTCGACGAAGCCCCGTATCGCTTCGTCCACATCGCGGCCACCGGCAGCGACAGGCATGAAGACGACAAAGCCGAACCCGGGCTGACCGCAGGCATCGGTCTGGTCATCGCCGGCCACGTCCACCCGCGGGTGGTGATCCGCAGCCCCTCGGGAGACCGGCTCGCGGAGCGCTGCTTCCACCTCGAGGGGAGCGTCTTCACGCTGCCCGCCTTCGGTTCGTTCACCGGCGGCCAGACCGTCTCCCCGAGCGCCACCGCACGGGTGTGGCTGGCACGCGACGATGGCGTCCTCGATGTCACCGGCCTGGTGCGGCCGGCGGAACGGCGCCGCCATCGGGGCGGGGACTTCAACCCCGTGCGATGACGGCCGGGAACGCGCGGGGGAGAAACCCGAGGAGGTCGCGGGCGGTCAGCGACAGTTCACCGAGATCGGCGGCGGCCCGATCGCCGGCATCACCATGCACCCAGACGGCGAGCCGGGCCGAGTCGAAGGGCTCGAGGAACGCACCGGTGGAGCTCGGCTGGCGGAAGAGCGCCGCGGTCACGCCGGTGAGGACATCGCCGCAGCCGCCGGTGGCCATGCCCGGATTCCCGGTGGTGTTGTGCGCTCGCCGCATGCCATCGGTGATGAGCGTGCCGGGACCTTTGAGCACGATCACCAGTCCGCACTCCTCCGCGAGGACTGCGGCCGAGTCCTCGAGCATCGCCCGCGACGGCTCGGCGCCGGCGGCAGAGCCGTCAGCCAGGAAGCGCCGCATCTCCCCCGCATGCGGCGTGAGCACACGGGGGCCAGCATGCGCGGCAAGCGCGTCGGGATCGAAGCGGGCGAGCCACCACAGTCCATCGGCGTCGAACACGGCGGGGCCGGGGAAGTCGGACCACAGCCGGGCGACGATGGCACCTGTCGCCTCGGAGCGGCCGAGCCCCGGCCCGACGGCCAGGCTGTCGGCGCGGCTGGCGAGGGAGAGGAGCGGATCGAGGGCGTCGTGGGCGAACGTCCCGTCATCCCGGGCGGGAAGGCCGTGGGTCATGACGCAGGGATCGAACCCGGCGGCAATCCGCGCTGCCCCCTCGGGCGCCGCCAGGTCGACAAGCCCCGCTCCGCTCCGCAGCGCCGCCATCGCCGCCAGCGCCGGCGCACCGGCCATCCCAGCCGCCCCCCCCCACGACGAGAATCCGGCCGTAATCCCGTTTGCTGGAATCACGGGGCCGGGGGCCGAGGCGGGGCAGGTCTGCCGGGACGGGAGTCCCCGCTGCCGCGGGGGAAGGTGATTGGTTCGTCATCGAGCTTGCCGGAACGGAAAGGGAGGCGATCGGGAAGCGGATTCTCTCCCGACGCTGCGGCAGAGGGGACCCAACCGTGTTACCTTGACTGAAAACCCTGGGAGGGGCTACCCTCGCCGCGAAAACAGCGGGCGGTCACCCGGTTTGTCCGGGGCCGCGCCAGGTCGCCACCGATCCCCCCTCGACGAGTCGGGAAGATCGGCGGCGGATTCCATTGCCAGCCCACCGACCGCAGCCACCCGACTGGTTGCCAGCCATCAGACAGGCAAGCCTCATGAGCGCGGCACACAAGCCCGACGACATTTTCAACGAGAAGCGGGTCCGCCGGTTGATCGCGCTGATGAAGAAGCACGATCTGGCGGAGATCGATCTCAAGCGTGCCGACCAGCGGGTGCGGATCAAGCGGGGTGGCGATGTTGTCATCGCCCCTTCCGCCTCCGCCCCCCGCGTCGCGTCCGCCGCGGCACCGGCAGCTGAAACGGCCCCGGCAGCCGACTCCAAGATGGTGATGATCACCAGCCCCATGGTCGGCACCTTCTACCGGGCCAGCGGGCCCGACGCCGCCCCCTTCATCAAGGTTGGCGACCGCATCGGTCCGGAGA
>CANGIH010000010.1 GCA_947453875.1 Planctomycetaceae bacterium
CGACGGTCAGAAGGAGGTTTGCCCACGGTGCCTGCTCGGCGGTCTGGATCGTGAGGACATGATCGACCGACGCCACCGCCTCGTAGAAATCCCACTTGAGGATCGGCTCGAGCTCACACTGGGCTCCGGCCGCGGCGAGGATCCGCCGGTACTCGGCCCACACCGGCGGATCACCCGGCGTGGCGGCCGCATAAGGATCGGTGCGGTCGATCCCCATCGTGTTCACCCCGTCGATCCGCACCGTGCCGAGGATCGCCTCGAGGACCTGCGCGACGGTGGGGATGCCGGGGGAGAGCTGGAGCGAGACGAGCTCCGCCCGCGGCCCGCGCTTGTTCGACGCGGGATAGTTGCCGTCGGCGATCAGCACCTTCGAGTGGTGCCCCGCCTGGGCGAGGATGCGGAGGATGTCGGGGTGGACAAGCGCGGTGTTGAGCATCGGGCGTGGGGAGTTCAGGGGGTGGAAAAGGGCGTGAGGGTTTCAAGCGCGCGGATGCTCTTGATCGTCATCCGTGCCGCCGTGTCGGCATCGGGGAGGGGAAAGACCTCGGCGGAAAGATAGCCCGAAAAGCCGATTCGCCGCAGCGCCGCCCCGATCGCCGCCGGGTCGGTGTGGCCGCTCCCCATGGCCCGGCGGTTGGAGTCGGCCCAGTGGACATGGCCGACGAGCGCCCCACAGGAATGAAGCGCCGCCGGAAGATCGGCCTCCTCGATGTTCATGTGGAACAAATCACACAGGAGCTTCACCCCGTGGATCCCGCGGCCCGCGAGGAACGCGGCCGCCTCGCCGGCTGAAGTGAAGAGATTCGTCTCGTACCGGTTGAGGGGCTCGTAGAGGAGCATCTGCCCGCGGCTGCTGGCGTGATGGCCGAGGTGATGAAGTGCCTCGGCGAGGAAATCGAGGGCGTCGGCCCGCGACACATCCCCCTCGTGGCGGCCCTGCATCGAACCGATGATCACGGGGGCACCATGGTCTGCGGCGGCGTTGACGAGCAGCTCGATGAAGTCGCGTGCCTCGGCGCGAATGCTTGGATCGTGGTGGGTGAGCGAGAGCTTGTGCCGCACCCACCCCGCGCCGCTCCCCACGGCGGCAAGCGCCAGCCCGTGCGTGGCGAGCCTGCCGGCAAGGCCGCAGTCGGAGAGCTGTTCGGCGCCGGTCGGAAACACCTCCACGGCATCGAAGCCGAATGCGGCGGCGCGGTGGCAGCCGTCGTCGAGCGCCTCACTCGCCGTCGCCCCGTGGAACACGAACGGCCCCTGGCGGGCCTCCGGCACCAGGCACACCGTCACTGCGCTCTTCATGCGTCGCTTCCCAGCTGTGGTGCAAACAGCGGCCGCAGGTGCCGCTCGTAGAGGTTTTCCGTCACCTGCCGGCCGACGATGTCGCGGTGGGCCACGAGGAGGTCGGTGTACCGCCGCCCCGCCTTGGCCGCCACCTTGAACGACACATGGAGGAGCTGGCGGATGTGGGGATTGAAGCGGGAATCGGCGGGAAGATGGCGGATCGCGGCCGCCAGCCGCGGGCCCTCCCACGAAGCCACCTCCGCGGCCGTCGGGAGCTGCGTCCGGTCGATGTCGATCACGGCGGCATAAGGAGCGCAGAGCTCATCGACATGGCCAAGGGCGTAGCCATAGATCTCCCGGGCGAGCGCCAGCCCGTCACCACCGGCCTCGGAGAGGCCGATGAGCTCCTCGAGCCAGGTCGTGCCGGCCGTCTTCACATGGACCCCGGCGCCGGTCCGTTCGATCGCCCGGCGGATGAGCGGATAGAGGGAGAACTTGTCGCTTCCGCTGTGGACTGAGAGCTTGATCCCGGCCGGCAGGCCGTAGGCGCTCGCAGCGTGGGAGAGCACCGCGATGTCGTCGTTGAACTCGCGCTCGAAGGCGGCAAGATCGCCGACGTAGTCCACCCCCTTGTTGAAGCGGCCGGTGAACTTCGGAGCGATCGTGTCGAGCGGCACGCGCTCGTCGGCGAGCAGGCAGAGGATCACGAGCAGCTCGCGCGGCGTCTGCGGGCTGTCGGTCTCATCCATGCTCACTTCCGTCACGAATCCCCTCTCCCCCTTGCGGGCGGCGATGTGGCGGTGGATCGCCCCTGCCTCCCTGGCGGCGAGGAGGTATTTGCCGGCGATCGCGGCGACGATGTCGGCGGTGAGGTGGAGCGCGTCGGCCACCCCCGCGATATGGAGCGTCCGCGTCAGCTCCGGATGCCGGGCCACGAAGGTGGCGATCTCGGTCGCCGGGGCCTGTTTGCCGATCGAATCGGCGACGTCGATCGTGAAGAAATCGCTCGACTCGAGGAAGCGGTCGACCGTCTCCAGGCGGATGTGATCGGCATCGACGAACCAGGGATGGGGCCAGCCCCGCTTCGCCACCGCCGCCGCCGCCGCCTCGAGCACGCTCGGGGGCTCGCTGCCGACGAAGCCATGCTCGCGGTTCGATTTGTTCCACACCGGGGCGACGACCACCCCTTCTGCGGCGAGGCGTTCGAAGGCGGCAAGCTGGGCCTCGGCCTGATGGGCAAACCGGTCACCGACCCCGAACGACAGTCTCGGCAGGGGGGAAAATGGCATCGGTGGGCCTCCGGGTCAGACGTCGAGGTTCTTCACGTCGAGCGCGTGCCGCTCGATGAATTCGCGGCGTGGTTCGACCTTCTCCCCCATCAGCACGCGGAACAGATCGTCGGCCGCGGCCGCGTCGGTCATCGTCACCCTGAGGAGGGTGCGGTTGGCCGGATCGAGCGTCGTGTCGCGGAGCTCCTCGGCGTTCATCTCGCCGAGTCCCTTGAAGCGGGTGATCGAGAGCCCCTTCTCGCCGGCCCGCCGCACCGCCGACAACAGGCTCCGCAGGTCCTCGAGGCCGATGACGTTCTCGCCCCGGCGGAGCGAATACCGCGGATCCTCCGTGCCGGTCCGATCCTCGGGCAGGAGCGACTCGATCCCGAATCCCATCTCCTTGAGGTCGGCGAGGCCCGAATTGATACTCCGCACCTCGTGGAGATCGACGATCACGAGTTGGTCGCCATGCCCTTCGCCGGTGGGCTTCTCGGGCGCCGCACCGGGGATCGCCCCCGCCGGTCCGGCCGTCGTCGGCGCTTCCTCGGCGCGCCCCACGGCCAGCGCACCTCCGGCCGCCTTCTCCTTCCCCTTCACGAACGCCTCGAGCTGCTCGCGGCTGGCGAACCAGTGCTCCTCCGTTCCATAGTAAACATGGAACATCGGCAACTTTCCGGTGGCAGGATCGCGCCTGTCGGCATGTTCGCGGAGGCTGACGCCGCGGCGTTCGAGGGCCACCAGCGCGTCCTCGAGGCCGGCGAGCGTGCGGCAGAGCTTCTGCATCTGCGGTCCGGAGATCTCGCGGCCGTCACCGGGGAGGAAAACCCCTTCGCCAAGCCCCTGGTCGAGCAGCTGCGACTTCATCTCCTCGTCGGTCTGCACGTAGTAGACCTGCTTCTTGTTGCGGACGCGGAACAGCGGCGGCTGCGCCACGTAGACGTGGCCGGCAGCGACGAGCTGGTACATCTGCCGATAGAAGAAGGTCAGCAGGAGCGTGCGGATGTGCGAGCCGTCGACGTCGGCGTCGGTCATGATCACGATCTTGTCGTACCGCCGCTTGCCGAGGTCGGAATCGTTGCCGATCCCGGCGCCGATGGCGGAGATCATGCTCCGCACCTCCTCGTTGCCGAGCACCTTGTCCTCGCGGCTCTTGTAGGCGTTGATGATCTTGCCGCGCAGGGGGAGGATCGCCTGGTATTCGCGGCGCCGGCCACCCTCGGCGGAACCGCCGGCGGAATCACCCTCGACGAGGTACAGCTCGCAGCGGGCCACGTCGCGGCTGGTGCAGTCGCGGAGCTTGCCGGGGAGGCCACCGCCGGAGAGGGCGCCTTTGCGTTCGCGGAGGAGGGCCTTCGCCTTGAGGGCCGCCGCGCGGGCCTCGGCGGCGAGCACCCCCTTCTGGACGATCGCCTTGGCGCTCTTCGGATTCTCCTCGAGGTACTTCGCCAGGAAGTCCCCGACGGCCGAGTTGATGATCCCCTCCACCTCGCCGTTGCCGAGCTTCGTCTTTGTCTGCCCCTGAAACTGCGGGTGCGGAACACGGACGCTGATCACCGCGGTGAGCCCCTCGCGGACGTCGTCGCCGGTGGGGACGAGATCCTTGTAGAGCCCGGTCTTCTTGCCGTAGGCGTTGAGGGATCGGGTGAGGGCCGAGCGGAATCCCGAGACGTGCGTCCCCCCCTCGGTCGTGGAGATGTTGTTGACGTAGCTGTGGAGATTCTCGGTGAACTCGCCGGTGTACTGCATGGCGATGTCGAAGGAGACCCCTTCCTGCTCGCCGACGATCGAGATCACGTCGGGATGGATGGCGTCGCTCGAGCGGTTGAGCCATTCCACATACTCGACGATGCCGCGCTCGTAGAAAAACTCCTCGGTCTGGCCGCTGGCGGCGTCGGTGAACACGATCCGCAGGCCGGAGTTGAGGAAAGCCAGCTCCTGGAGGCGGCGGGCGAGGACATCAAAGGAGAACTTCGTCGACGGGAAGATCTGCGGATCGGGCTTGAACGTCGTCTTCGTGCCGGTGCGGGTGGTGGTGCCGACGTTGCGAACCGGGCCGGTGACGACGCCCCGCTCGTACTCCTGCTGCCAGACATGGCCGTCGCGGTTGACCTCCACCTCGCACCACTCGGAGAGGAAGTTGACCACCGTCACACCCACGCCGTGGAGACCGCCGGAGGTCTGGTAGGCCCCCTTCTGGAACTTCCCGCCGAACTTGAGGACCGTCATCACGCCCTCGAGGGTGGAGACGTCTCGATCCATCTCCTCGGAGAGCTGCGCATGCCGCTCGACCGGGATGCCGCGGCCGTCATCCTCGACCGTCACGCTGCCGTCGACATTGACCGTAACGCTCACCTTCTTGGCATGCCCGGCCATGCATTCGTCGATCGAATTGTCGACCACCTCGTAGACGAGATGGTGGAGACCGCGGGCGGTGTTGTCGCCGATGTACATGCCGAACCGCTCGCGGACATGCTCGCGGTCGGAGAGGTGGAGGAGATCCTCGGAGGTGTATCCGGGCTTGCTGGATTCGTCAGCCATGCGACGGGCTCCTCTGGGTGGTCGGGGGAAGGTCGTTGGATCGGGGGAGGTCTGGACGATTTCGAAAGTCGGCGGGGCGGGGTCAGCCGGTGCGATGGTCGCCCGGATCGGAATGGAGTCGACAACGGATGTCGGTGATCCCCTCGCCCGGCAGGAGTTCGGCGAGCCTCGCCACCATGTCGCGCTTGTGGAATCCCATCTCCTGAACGAGCGCCGAGTGGGTCACAAACACCTCGAGAACCCCCCGTCGCACGAGGCCGGGCTGAGACAAGGCGCGAAGATGGCCCGGCACCGCCTCAAGCCACGCCTCGTGGATTCCCGACGCGCCCTGTTCGCGGTCGTAGCCGGTCCGGGCCAGAAGGCGGCTCATGAGTCGCCCGATGGCGGTCGGCCCGGTGGCCGGTGTCTGGCCGGATTGGGATTCGTGGTGCGGCATGCTGCGGTTCGACCGGGAGACGGGAGGGTCAGTCGGCGGCCAGCGGCATGATCACGTACCCGTACCCGTCGGCGGTGGTGCAGACACAGGCGCTCTGGGCGTCGGTGAGTTCGACCGTCACGGTCGTGCCGGGATCGAGAACACGGAGGAAATCGCTGACAAAACGGGGGTCGAGCTTGATCTTCACCGTCTCACCGGCATGCTCGATCGGCAGTTCGATCCGGCTCTCGCCACTCTCCGCGGAGCGCCCGGTGAGGACCAGTTGCCCAGGCTCGAAGGAAAAATCGACCCCCTTCGACTGCTCGCTGGTGACGATGGCCGCCTGGCGGACCGCCGCCAGCAGGGGGCCGGCGACGAGCGCGACCTGGACCGCGTCGGGACGGGTCGGGAAGACATCGCGCCAGCGGGGAAACCGCCCCTCGACCAGTCGCGAGGAGATCGTCGTCGCCCCGCACTGGAAGAGGATCTCGGACGGACGCACCGCCACCCGCACCGGCACGTCAGTCCCGCCCAGACAACGCTCCACCAGCTGCATCGCCCTGGCCGGAACGATCGGGGCGGCTTCGACGGCGCCGGCGGCAGTGGCCGGCCCCTGCATCTTGGCCAGTCGCCGACCGTCGGTGCCGACCGCCGTCACCTGCTTGTCGCCGAGTTCGACGAGCACGCCGCCGAGGGCATAGCGGCTCGATTCGTTGTCGGTGGCGAAGACCGTCCGGCGGACCAGTTCGCGGACCAGCGGCGTGGAGAGTTCGTGGCCGGAATCGCTCGGGAATGTCGCCACCGCGGGGAACTCGAGCGGGTCTTCGGCAGGGAGCCGAAACTCGCTTCGCGGGGCCTTGACGATCGTCGCCGTTCCATCGGTGTGGATGTCGAAGACCGTCCCGGGAGCGCTCTCGCGGACGATCGCCGCCAGCCGGCCGCTCGGGAGAAGGACGGCGCCGGGGGCTGTGGTCTCGACCCCCTCGATCGCGATGCGGATCCCCACCTCCAGATCGGTGGCCGAGACCACCGCCGACTCCCGGTCGGCCTCGAGCTTCACGTTGGTCAGCACCGGCTTGGGGGAACGGGCCGGGACCACGGCGGAGGCACTTTGGAGGGCCGCGAGGAGCGGCTCTCGCACACATCGCACTTTCATGACGGACCTCGTACGGACCGGCCGCTCGCACAGGGGTCAAACGGCCTCGGGGAAACCCTTACTCTACCCGACTCACGACCCACAGGAACCCCCGTCAACCCGCCGGGCAAACCCTCGGCCCCCTCTTCTTTTCTACTCCTCATGGAAAGAAAGAATTGTCAGGAGGAGGAGGAAGAGGAGGAGAATCAGCAGAAATAGAGCCGCCGTCCCGAAACCTGTACGGCTGTTTCATGCGGGAGTCAGGCCAGGGGATAAAAGGGCATGAAAATGGCCGTTTCCACACTTGGCGGCGGTAGCTTGGTCGTGTCGGCGCCGATGTTGGTTCGATGTTGGAAACGTGTGTTGGAGCGGTTTTTAGGGTGTGGCTGAAACGACGTGGAGACGGTGGTCGGCCGTGCAGAGGCCTCCGGCTGGCTGTGGAGCGAGCGTGGCTGGCATGCGTGAGTGGGCGTGGAATCTGGAGAGGCGCCGTCGTAGCCCGTCAGTGGCGGCCAAGGGTCGGTTTTTTCCAGACCGGTTCCGACATCCGCGTGACAGTCATCGACAGGGTTCTTTTTCCACGGTCTGCTCGACCGGAAAGGGGATTCCTGGAATCCCGGATGTAAAAAAAGCACCCCCGGCCTTGCGACCGGGGGTGCTTTTCTGAACTGGGTCGATCGGGGTTGATCAGGAGAATCGATCCGATCCGAGAACCGTTGCCCGGAAGCGTCGGCCCAGTCTCCTGGAACGAATCTCCCCGGCCTCTTGGGTCTCTTGAACCCGCCTTCAACTCAAGCAGGATCAGTCGGCGTTGAGGGGGGCCTCGCCGTCGGCGGGATCGACAAACTGCCGGACGATCTGGGCGTCGATCGTCTCATCGAACCACCGCACGCTGCCGTCGGCCAGGCCACCGAAGCAGCCACCGCCGGCGTGCATGCTGAAGGGCTCGTCGTTGGGGCCGCAGTTGTTCATGTTCCAGGTGCAGGTGTTTCCCGAGCCCCCCAAAGGGTTCTTGGTGTTGTTGATGATCGTCGTCATCCGCGGGCTGTTCCCCTCGTCCCAGGGGGCACCGGAGACGCCGCTCGAGTTGTCGGGATCGGCCCAACGGTTGGGGCAGGTGCCGATGCCGACACCGTCACCGGGAGGCATGTCGGGGCTCTGGCCATCGACCCAGTTGCCGTCGCCACTGACGATGGTCGTCGACTGGCCGCCGCTGGTGCGGACCCAGACGGTGTTGCCGCCCAAGGCCGGCGACCGCTTGCCGCCATTTTGCATGTTGCGGCCGGCATCCTCGAAGAAGATGCAGGTCTTGCTCGTGCCGTCACTGGCCGAGGAGACCTTCGACGACTGATCGACCGTCAGCAGGGCCTGCTTGTAGGCACCGCGGTTCGATCCCGACCACTTGATCCGCCTGCCGGTGGCCGGATCGATGTCGGTGTAGGCATTGGGCATGTAGTCGGTCGAGCCGTAGTACTTGAACTGGGCGTTGGCGGCGACGGCGGCCGAGTTGAGCCCACCGAATTCATCCTTCGACAGACCGTTGGTCGGGCAGCGGAGGCCGGGGATGTTGGTCGCGGCGGCGAGCTGGTTGGCAGGCGCCCAGTAGGGTGCCTTGGGGTTCATCATGCTGTAGACGTTCCCCTGCTCGATGAACGAGAGGATCTGGGTGAAGAACGAGTTGACGTTGAGGGTATCGAGACCGGCACCGGTCTTTCCCTCACCGCTGGTGGGATAACGACGGCTCGCACTCTCGTAGTTGAGACAGCCGAGCGAGATCTGCTTGACATGGTTCTGGCACTGGCTCTTGCGGGCGGCCTCGCGGGCAGCCTGGACGGCGGGGAGGAGCAGGCCGACGAGCGTGCCGATGATCGCGATCACGACCAGGAGCTCGACGAGCGTGAACCCACGCCGGATCGACGGGGAAAGATGACGCATGGATGGGAATTCCAAAGAAGGGTGACACGGTATTCCCGAGAGGAGGACGACTTGTCCCGCCATCCGCCTGCGCGGACGCCCCCTCGAACAATGTCATTTCTACGAGCGTCGTGTCAGCGTTCTGTGTGGGGAATGTGAGGATTGCGTGAGCGAGCAGGGGGGCAGGGAGGGGGTCGCCGAGCCTGTGCCGCCTTTTCATGGGACCATGCCCGGCGTTATTCCCTCGAAAGGGGGCCCTGCAACGACATGGGGCACCCCCGGCCCTGTGCCGGGAGTGCCCCATGGGAATCGTGAAGCCCCTGCGACCGGCCCGCCCGGAGGTGGCCGGTGCGAGGGAGTGTCAGTGAAGCGTCACTGAGGCTGGGCCGATTCACCACCGCGCTTCGTGAGCAGGGCGGCGAACGTCCGCAGGTCCATGTCCTCGTTGAAGAACTGCGCTGAGCCGTCGACCATCACCACCATCATTCCGCCGGGATGAAACGCGTAAGCCTCGTTGGCATTGGTGACGTTGAAGGGGCGATCGGCCACGCCCCCGCCGCAATCCTTCGACGCACAGTAGTTGAGCGTCTTGTAGACCAGGCCCGCCGAGGTCGCCGCGTCGATCGAGAACGGGGCGTCGGAATCGGCCCAGCCCATCCCCGAATCGCTCGGCACGATCTGCGGCGTGGCGGAGCTGGTGTCGGCGGCGAGCAGCTTCTTCTTGCCACGGTAGACATCGGGTCTGCCAGCGCACTCCACCATCATGATCGTCTTGGAGGTGCCATCGATGATCTCGCGGAGCGGCGTGGGAAAGTTCTTCTGGAGGGCCGCCCGCGACCATTCGGGATTCTTGGCCTTGTTGGGGAGGTCGTAGTAGGGATCGTCGGCGGTGCTCGAGCCGATCACCATGCTCTTGATGCCGTTCATGCAGTCGTAGTCGGTTTGGCCGAGGGGCTGGGCGACGGTGAAGGCGGGCCGGCCGCTCTTGGCCGTCGTCGAGTAGCTGCTGCCGGAATTCGCCCGGACCGGGATCGAGAGGAGCTTGTCGCGGCCAGGCGTCGACGGGCAGAGGAAGGTGGGGACATTCGTCGTCGCCAGGGCGAGATTGGAATCGGCGGGGATCCCGAGGATCGGATCGGCCCCCTGGCCACCGTTGCTCGTCGAATCCCACCAATGCTTCTTGAGGCTGTAGCGCGAGGCGAGGTTGTTCTCCTCGATGAAGGCAAGCAGCAGGGCCTTGTGGGAGTTCGACGGGAGGGCGGGATCGTTGCCACTGGAGATCGTCTCGTTCTGGTCGTAGAGCGACGCCGGGAAACCCTTCTTGGCGCTGAGGTAGTTCTGGAAGCCGAGGCCGAGCTGGCGGAGGTTGTTGCCACACTGCGACCGGCGGGCCGCTTCACGGGCGGCCTGGACGGCCGGGAGGAGGAGGCCGATGAGCGTGCCGATGATCGCGATCACGACCAGGAGCTCGACGAGCGTGAATCCGGGGGAGGATCGGCGGAGGGGGGCGGAAGCCATGGAGGATGACCTTCGGTGGGAGGAAGGGAACGCGTTCAAGACTCACACGCAAGTGGTAGGGTCGATCGACAAGGATTTGTTGTGGACTCCGTGTGAATTCGATGAATCGGTGGTTTCTGGATCGCGTCCGTCATGCACCTTTGCCGGCAGTTCGCCAGCCTGCATGAGACGCTCATCGGATCTTCACCGAACGCTCATCCGGCGGCGTTACGATCCGCGCATCGCCCCCCGAGCCCCCGATCGGTGTCGACTGTGGAACGCGCGCCGGAAGTCACGCTGATCCATGCCAAGGCCCACCCGGTCCTCGGTGATGCCCAGGCATGGATCGTGGAAGGGCTGCAGCTGGTCCTGTCGGGACGCGCTCAGCAGGACGGCGTCGTCATCGGTCTGGCGCGTGGGGACGAGCGGGTGGAACTCCGCTTCGACGGCATCGACGACTTCACGGTGACCGGTTCGTTTCCCGAGGAAGGATCACGGCTGCGGATCCTCGACGTCGCGCACCTCCAGTGGCAGGGGGTCTCGATCCGTGTCGAATCGGCCGATGGCGGGCTCGGCTTCTGGGCCCGGTCGGTGACACTCGGCGCCGGCCCGAAATTGCGGCGGCGGGCCGAGAAGCCCCGTCAAGGCAAGCTCCGGTCGAAGCCGCGTTGCTGTCGAGCCCCGGCTGCGGGCGGAGGTCAGTCGCCCCCGCTGCCAAGCTCGAGGACCCAAAGGCAGGTCCGGCGGATGGCGGGAGATGCCGGCGCGGCCCCGGCGGCATCCATGTCGAAATCGTTGTCGTTGATGATCGCCACGACGCCTGGCGCGAGCAGCGCAAGGCCCTCGAACTTGAGGTCGGAGAGCTTGGCGGGCGTGCCTTCGGCCCCGATGGTGAGTTCCCCATGGAAGCGGCCGGCGAGGTCGGCCAGATCGGCGACAAGCCGCTTGGCGAGCGGCTTCGCCTGGCGGAGGGCGTCGGCTGCCCTCGGGCTGCGGTGGGGGAGCGTGTTGGAGGCGCCATCGAGATCGACCTCGTAGATCCGGCTGGCGGTGGCCGATTGCTCGAGGACCAGGAGGCTCTCGGGGCCTGATGCGGTGATCGCCGAGATCTTGCCGTCGGCGGCCGCGACCAACTCGGCCGGCTCATCCTTGGCCCCGAGGGGATAGGCGAATTCGGCGAGCGCTGTTCCGGTGGCCGGATCGATCACCACAAGCGGCACCTTCCCCCTCTCGAGATCCTCCTCGCCCGCCAAGGCCTCGAGCGGGCTTTGCAGCATGGCAAAGATCTTCGAGCCATCCGGCGCACGCGCCAGCGACTCAAAACCGCGGTTGTCCTGCCGGCGCAGGTAGTCGGCCGGAAGGCCTTCGATGACCTCGCACCCGGCGCCGTCGAGCGCCATGCCCGCCGGCACGATCCGCCGTGTCATCCGCCCGTCGGACGAGAGCCTGACAAGCGAAGGCGCATATTCCTCCGCCACCCAGAAGCCCCCATCGCCCGTCGGGGCGAGCCCTTCGGAGTCGAGACCGTCGGGATCGATCGGCAAGGGCCGAGCCGTGGCCGGATCGACCATCGCCTTCCCCCGCGGCGGGCCGATCGCTGGCCGCCCCGATGTCGGCCGGCCGTCGGAAGTCAGGATCGGCTGAATCCGGCCGACATGGATGATCCCGGGCGCTCCGGCGGCAGCCGGCTCTTCGAGTTCGAGGCGGACAACGAGCGGCCGAAACTCCGGCACCGGCAGCGTCCGCAGCGCGGAGGCAGGTTTGCCGGAGCTGGCGGGGCGCTCCACGAACCCGTTCGGCCCACGGTCGGTGACGGCCCAGAAGGCTCTCCGGCCATCGGCATCGGCAGGAGCAGCCACGAGATCGCTGATCCCCCCCATCCTGAAATCGAGCGCCAGCGACGCGGCGCGGGCATCCTCGGGAAGTGGCAAAGGCATCGCCTCGAGCCGATACCAGGCCACGATCGCCGGTGCGGTCGCGCTTGCTCTGCGGCGTTCCGCGGCCAGGGCCTCATCGGCCTGCACGGCAATCATGGCGGCGAGGCTTGCCGCCGCGAGCGGCAGATGGGCCATGAAGGAGCGGGGGGGATCGATGGTCATGATGCGAGTGACTCTCAGTGGATCGTGGCGATCGGCGTGGTGGCCTGAATTGTGGCTTGGGTTCGTGAACGCCTGATGAGCGCAGCCCCGTGGCGGAGGCTCCACAACGAACAACACCCCCGGCCTTTCGGCCGGGGGTGTCTTCGTCAGGGAGCGGATGGTGGAGGGCGTTCCTCGCGGAATGCCAACCACCCTGTGGGTCATCGCCGTACGATCAGTTGCCGTAGGAGAGGGGAGCCTCGCCGTCGGAGGGATCGGTGAGCTGCCGGAGGACTTGGGCATCGAGGGTCTCGTCGAGCCATGTCACGCTGCCATCAGCGAGTCCGGCGAAGCAGCCGCCGCCGGTGTGCATGCTGAAGGGCTCGTCGTTGGGGCCGCAGTTGTTGAGACTCCAGAGGCAGGTGTTTGACGATCCCCCCATCGGGTTCTTGGTGTTGTTGATGATCGTCGTCTGCCGGGGGTTGTTCTTTTCGTCCCACGGTGCACCGGAGACGCCGCTGGCGTTGTCGGGATCGGCCCAACGGTTGGGGCAGGTTCCGATGCCGACACCTTCACCGGGAGGCATGTCGGGGCCCGTGCCGTCGATCCAGTTGCCGTCGCCACTGGCGATGATCGTCGACTGGCCGCCGCTGGTGCGGACCCAGACGGTGTTGCCGCCCAAGGCCGGCGACCGCTTGCCGCCATTTTGCATGTTGCGGCCGGCATCCTCGAAGAAGATCACGGTCTTGCTCGTGCCGTCGAGGGCCGAGGAGACCTTCGACGACTGATCGTAGGTGAGGAGGCCGACTTTGTAGGCTCCACGGCTCGAGCTGGTCATCTTGATCCGCGTGCCGGTGGCCGGATCGATGTCGGTGTAGGCGGCGGGCATGTAGTCGGTCAGGCCGTAGTACTTCCACTGGGCGTTGGCGGCGACGGCGGCGGAGTTGAGCCCGCCGAATTCATCCTTCGTCAGACCGTTGCTCGGGCAGCGGAATTGGGGAATGTTGGTGGCCGCAGGCAGCTGGTTCTGGGCCGACCAGTAGGGCTGCTTGAGGTTCATCTGGTTGGCGACGTTGGCCTGCTCGACGAACGAGAGAATCTGGGTGAAGAAGGAGTTGACGTTGAGGGCGTCGAGGGCGGCGGCAGTCTTGCCTTCGCCGCTGGTGGGATAGCGACGCATCCCCGACTCGTAGTTGAGGCAGCCAAGCGACATCTGCTTGACGTTGTTGGAGCACTGGCTCTTGCGGGCGGCCTCGCGGGCGGCCTGAACGGCGGGAAGGAGCAGGCCGACGAGCGTGCCGATGATCGCGATCACGACCAAAAGCTCGACGAGCGTGAACCCGCGCCGAATCGACGGGGAGAGATGACGCATGAAGGGAATCCTTGGAGGGATGGTTATCGAAGAACGGAAAGACGGTCAGGGCTTCGTGGCGATGACGCCGCAAGGACGGTCGCCATCGCCCCATTCGTTCTAGAGAGACTTCTTCAGGCACTCGTGAGCAGACAGACAGGGATTGGTGAGATTTGTGTTCAAGTTGTGTGAGGCTCCCAGCCCACGCCGGCCCCTGTCCCATCTGCCGTCGCGATCGTAGGGGGGGCGCATGAGAGGAAGGCGAGGGGGGGATGAGATTCGTGTGTGGAGGTTGAAAAGGGGCCTTTTTGGCGGAAAGGCCCCGGGGAAGACTCCTGCCGTGTGCAAAAGCCCAATCCAACCGTCTAATGAGAAATGCCTGCCGGCAGGTGGCGGGAACGATTGGTGGCGGGGCTCAACACGCACGGACACATCGAAGGGGGATCGCATGGCAGGTGGGAAAGCGGGATCGGACCGGAAGGTCCGGATTGCGGTCGTGGGGCTCGGATTCGGGGCGGAATTCATCCCCATCCACCAGCGCCACCCGCATGTCGAACTCGTGGCGATCTGCCAGCGTTCCCAGGACAAGCTCGACCAGGTCGGCAAGCAGTACGCGGTCGAGCGCCGCTACACGAGCTACGCCGATCTCCTCAAAGACAAGGGTGTCGATGCCGTCCACATCAATTCGCCGATCCCCGATCACGCCCCGATGACGCTTGCCGCCCTCGAGGCGGGCAAGCACGTGATGTGCACCGTGCCGATGGCGACGAGCGTCGACGACTGCCGGAAGATCGTCGAGCTCTCCGCCAAGACGGGGCTCAAGTACATGATGGCCGAGACGGTCGTCTACGCCCGTGAGTTCCTCTTCATCAAGCAGATGCACGACCGGGGCGAGCTCGGCAAGATCCAGTTCGTCCAGGCGAGCCATCAGCAGGACATGGACGGCTGGCCCAACTACTGGCCCGGCCTCCCGCCGATGCACTACGCCACGCACTGTGTGGGGCCATGCCTGGCGCTCGAGCGGAAAGACGCCACGGAGGTGAGCTGCTTCGGCTCGGGGCGGATTCGTGAGGAGCTGATCGGCAAATATGGCTCGCCGTTCGCCATCGAAAGCGCGCATGTCAAGCTCCGCGACAGCGATGTCGTGGCCCGGGTCATCCGCTCGCTGTTCGACACCGCCCGGCAGTACCGCGAGAGTTTCGATGTCTACGGCTCGAAGAAGAGCTTCGAGTGGCAGCTCTGCGAAGGGGAGGAGCCGGTTCTCCACACTGCCAAGGTGCCCGAGCCCGAGATCCCCAAGCGCGTCCCGGTGCCCGACTTCGCCCACCTTCTCCCGGAGCCGATCCAGCGGTTCACGACCGGGGGCGTGTACGACGCCGACGAGCACCAGCATCTCTCCTTCACGCAAGGCGGCGGCCATGGTGGCAGCCATCCCCACCTCGTCCACGAGTTCGCCTCGGCGCTCGTCGAGGGACGCGATCCCTACCCCAACGCCCGGCAGAGTGCGAACTGGACCTGCACGGGGTTGCTTGCCCACGAGTCGGCCCTCGAAGGAGGCGTGATCAAGAAGCTCCCCGAATGGTCGATGAGCTCCTGAAGACAGAGCCCTGCGTAAAAATCCTCACGGCCCGTCCGGCGTCTGCGCCGGGCGGGCCGTGTCGTTTTCTGGAGTCGGTCCAGGCATCACGGCTCCGTGCGGAACGCCCGCGGGCGGACGAGCCACCAGCTCGCTGCCACGGCCGTGCCGAAGATCGTGTAGGCCGTCACGAACACCCA
>CANGIH010000011.1 GCA_947453875.1 Planctomycetaceae bacterium
CCGGCGATCCGGTGGGCGAGGCTTCGGGGACGCCGTGCCGCGAAGACACGCCGGCCGCCGGCGAGGAAGTCAGCTTCCCAGGATTTGAGATTCTCGGCGCCCAGACCGAGCACGAGGCCGATACGGCCGGCGTCGACGGCACCGCAGCCAAGGTCGGCGAGTCGGGCGTCGGCCAGTGCCTCCGCGCAGGGAACGAGGCACATCCTGCCGAGACGGTCGAGAGGATCGTCTCCCAGCGCCTCCTCCGCCAAGTTGGTGGCGGGAAGATCGCAGACGGGGGCCGCGAACTGACGCTCGCCACGCGAAGGGCCCGACGTCTCGATTTCACGCACCCCCGACCGGCCAGCGAGAAGCGCGTCGGCGATGGTGTCGAAGCGGTTCCCGAGGGGAGTGGCCGCACCGATGCCCGTGATCAGCGGCGCACGCAGGTTGGAGGTGTGCCAATCACTCATGCCGTGAGTCTCCCGGTCTGCGGGGACTTCGTCGCCGTGCCGTCGACCTCCAGCGTCACGGTCGCTCCCCAACCGAGGTGCATCGTCAACGGTAGACGCTCGCCAACCTGGGCCCCTCCTCGGGAATCGAGCGCGGCCAGCCACGGCGCGAGTGGGGCGAGGACGCTTTCTCGAGGGTCGCAGGGTACGGGAGGGGCTTCGCGCCCCGCGATCGCCAGAGCAGGCGTGGAGCGGAGCGACAGACGCATGGCGCCGGAGGTGGTGGAGTCGAGGGCGAAGGCGATCGCGCGGCAGGTGGCGTCGGAGGGTGCGTTGCCGACGTCATCGAGCGAGGGTTCCTCGTCCCAGGCGGTGAACACGAGCCAGCAGCCGGCGACGCCGGGCTCCGCGACGATCGACAGGGCCGCGAGCAACCCCTCGCCGACCGCCTCGGTGCCTCCGCCAACGCCGATGTTCGGGCCATGCATGCCGAGGCCAACACTCACGGCACTGGCCGTGGCGTGGAGCGAGCACTGCGGCACGACATGCGGGGAGACGGTGACCGGCCCGCCGTCACGGTATTGCACGAGCGTTCGGGCGCTCGCCGGGCGGCCGGCACCGCAGGTGGCGGCGACGACCCCCCAGCGATCGAAGCTCTCGACTTCCCCCCGATCCCCTGCGGGTGCCGACCATCCCGCCATGGCGCGCTGAACGGCACGGACGCCAACGACCGTATGGTCGTCGGCATGCCGGAGGAAGCGGGCAGGCAGTTGTGGCACGCCGGCGGGCGTGGCCAAATCGCGCACCGCCCCCAGCGCGGCGGACCGTTCGGCGACCGTGGCATGGGCGCGGATCGTGCAGGTGGTGACACGGGACATGATCGGATCGATCCCCGGAGGCGGGGCTGGGTCAGGCCGCCCTGCGGACAGTCTTGGCCGCGAGCTTTGACTGGAGGACGTCGAGCAGGTCGCCCACTGAGTGGATGCCGTCGAGCAGTTCGGTCTCGATCTGGATTCCGAAGTGGCTCTCGATGTGGAGGACGAGGCCGGCCATGTCGAGCGAGTCGAGGTTCAAACCCTCGCGGAGCGTCGTCGATTCCTCGACGACGGGATAGGTCTCGCCCGTCTCCTTCTCCAGCAGTTCCAAAACGACGGCGGAGAGCTGCGAACGCTCCATGGAGGGACTCCTGTGGTTGTGGGGAATGGGCCGGCCCCATGTTGGACCCGCCTGATAGTGGGGGAGCGGCAACCTTGCGGGCTTGTTACGCTGTGTTCTTAGGGGCAAAGTGTGCGGAATTTCCGTCTGCGGGGGCGGGAGGGTAGCCGATGGATCGGAACGGGCGAAGGCCAATTCCAGCCCGAATCGAGAGGCTGCCGCCGGCGGTCATCCGCCTTCTTGATGCCGCCGCCGCCGTCTACTTCGGCGTGCTCCTCTATGCCACGCACCATCCCAAGCCGCAAAACCTCCTGGGGCCCACTCCCCCCAACGACAAACTGCTCCATCTGTTCGCCTATGGAGCGCTCGGAGGGATCGTGGCCACGGCACTGGCCGCCCGGGGTGGATGGAAGACACCACGCTCCGGAGCGGCAGTCTTCGTGCCGCTATCGCTGTTTGCGGCCATCGACGAGTCGACTCAGCCATTCTTCGGCCGGTCAGCGGATCAGGTTGACTGGGCCTACGACGGCATCGGGCTGCTGATGGGGATCGCGGCCGTCACGACCGTTGTCGTCTCGTGGAATCGCCGCGCCGCGTAGTGGTTCGCAGCGCATCGACCGTAGCGGCGGCGGGGGGGCGACCAGACGGAGCCGTCAATGGGTCAGTAATTCGGCGTCGGTGCCCGGTAGTCGTCGAGATTCACGGTGCGGAACCAGTCGATTGTCCGGGCGAGCCCCTCGCGGAGGGCGATCGTCGGCTGCCAGCCGAGCCGATCCTGCGCGAGCGTGATATCGGGACGGCGCCGCTCAGGATCGTCGACCGGCAGCGGGCGGTGGACGATCGTCGACCCTGACCCGGTCAACTCGATGGCCAGCTCTGCCAGTTCGCGGATCGTGAATTCCGCCGGATTGCCGACGTTGACCGGCCCGACGAAATCATCCGGTGCGGCCATCATTCGGATCATTCCCTCGACGAGGTCGTCGCGGTAGCAGAAACTGCGGGTCTGATTGCCTGAACCGAAGAGCGTGATCGGTTCGCCACAGAGCGCCTGGCGGATGAAGTTGCTCACCACCCGTCCGTCGAAGGGATGCATCCGTGGCCCGTACGTGTTGAAGATGCGGACGATCCGCACGTTCACCTTGTTGGTGCGGTGGTAATCCATGAACAGCGTCTCTGCCGCCCGCTTCCCCTCGTCGTAGCAGGCGCGCGGCCCGATCGGATTGACCGAGCCGCGGTAACTCTCCGGCTGCGGATGGACCTCCGGATCGCCATAGACCTCGCTCGTCGATGCCTGGAGCACCTTCGCCCGGCAGCGTTTGGCCATGCCGAGGACGTTGATCGCCCCCATGACGCTCGTCTTCATCGTCTTGATGGGATTGAACTGGTAGTGCCCGGGCGCCGCCGGACAGGCGAGGTTGTAGATCTCGTCCACCTCGAGCCACAGCGGGTGGACGATGTCGTGGCGGAGGAGTTCGAAATTCGGCTGGGCGAGCAGATGGGCGACGTTCGACTTCTGGCTCGTGAAGAAGTTGTCGACGCAGATGACGTCGTGACCATCGGCCACGAGTCGCTCGCAGAGATGGCTCCCGAGGAAGCCGGCGCCGCCGGTGACGAGAATTCGCTTCAGCGATGACATGATCGGGACCTGCTGGGAAGGGAGGTGGCAAGCGGGGGTCAGCGACCGAGGGAGGAGAGATAGCGGACGAGGTCGGCAAGTTCCTCGCGCGACAGGCTGTCGACGAGGCCCGCCGGCATCAGCGACGTGCCTGGCGCCTCCTCCTCGATGTCGTTGAGTTGGAGTCGCACCTCCTTGTCGAGCGCGTCGCGGAGGACGAGCTCCGTGTCGGAGCGCGACACGGGGATCCCGCTCGTGACCTGTCCGTCGACGGTGACGACGACGAGCGAACCGTAGCCCTCCTTGACGCTTTTTGCCGGATCGAGGAGCGCGTCGAGGAGATAATCGGGCTGTGCGGCTGATCCGATCGCGGTCAGGTTCGGACCCACGCGCCCCCCCTCACGGTCGATGCGGTGGCAGGCGAGGCAGCGCAGTTCGGCGCGGCGGTAGAGCTCCCTGCCGCGGGCCGCGTCGGCGCCCGTGCCGACCCTCGCCAGGACCGCGGCCCGGTCGGCGGCGTTCAGCGTCCGACTCCCGGTGGTGCTGCCGCGCTCGAGCGCGGCGGTGAGCTGCGGCTCCGGGCGTCCGGCGGCGGTCACGTCCTGGATCACCGCGCGGAGCGTCGCTTCGGGAATCGACACGCCCGCGAGGGCGACGGCGAGCCGATCGGCGCCGCCCCGGGCGCCGAGAAAGGCGCGCAGCACCTCATGGACGGCCGCGTCGCCCGGGCCACGGGCCAGCCATGCCGCAGTGAGCCGCGCCCCCTCGTCGACCGATCGGCCCACGAGCGCGGCGAGGCTCGCGGCCACGAGTGGCTCCGGGGTCGTCGGCTCGGCAGCCAGCGCGGCCAGGGCATCGTGGGCGGGCTGCCCCGGCAGGTTGCCGAGCGCCCGGCATGCAGCCTGTCGCCGTGGCAATGGCCGATCGGCGGCGGCGAGGGAGGCGAGGACCGCGGCTGTCGCCTCGACCTGCCAGACGCCGGCGGCGTCGATCGCGGCGCCTTCGAGCGCCTCGTCGGGGCTCGTGAGGAGACGGGTCAGTCCGGCGAGATCCCCGGCCGGCGCCACCTTCCGCTTCCGTTGCGACTCGGCGAGATGGCCGAGGAGCGATGCGGCCTTCGCCGCGGGCGTGTCGGCGGCGAGGGCGATGTCGAACACGAGACGCAACTCATCGGCAGTGCCGAGAAGCGCGACGGCATGGAGGAGCGCGTCGAGGTCGGCGCCCGAGATCGTGCCTTGCTGCCACTGCTCGACCATCCAGCCACTGGCGGCGGTCGCCTCCGCGGCCCGGATCGCGAACAGGACGCGCGAGATCTTCCCGCCGTCGTCGAACGAGCCGGCAAGAACCGCAGGCAACCAGGCTCCCTGGAGCTCGCGGGCCGCAAGCCACACGGCATAGTCGAGGGCGTCGTCGCGCGGATGATCGACGACATGAAGCGCCAGCGCCGCGGCGCGCGTCGCGTCGGCAGGGGAGGTCTCCGCCACGGCCCCGACGGCCGCGAGCGCCCGCACCCCTTCGAGGCGGACGGCCGCGACGTCGTCGTCGACGGTCGGGGCGAGCAGGTCGATGGGGCCGGGGCTGCCGTCGGGCCCCACGCCCGGTCGGCCGAGCCGGTCGGCCCAATCGATGACGACGCGGCAGGCGGCCGCACGGGCTCTTGGGTCGGGCGCATTGAGCACCCGCGACAGGATCGCTCCGTCGATCACCGCATTTGAGCCGTCATCGAGGCCCTGACGGAGCCAGAGGAGCTCGAGGCAGCGCCGTTCGAGGCCGCGGTGGTAGCCGGCGGTACCGGGCGCGGCGCGGCGTGCGGCGGAAGCCCAGTCATCGAGATCGGGCCCGACCTCGTCGATCCCGCGCTCGACGAGGACACGCCGGGCGGCGTCACGGGCCCAGCCGTCGGCGGTAAGCACATCGAGCAGCTCGCCGTTGGAGAGCGTCGTGGCATCGAATCGTGGCACGAGCGGCCGCCCCTTGGCCGTCACCCGCCAGATCCGGCCATGCGTCCGATCGCGGCGGTCGTCGCGGAAGTCGACTTCTCCATGCTGGATGATCGGGTTGTACCAATCGGCGATGTAGATCGCCCCGTCAGGGCCCATCTTTACATCGATCGGGCGGAAGTCGACGCGCGGTGAGCGGATGAGATCGGGGAGCTTTTCACTCTCGAACCCCGAGCCCGATTCGGTGAGCCGGTAGCGGCAGACGCGATTGGCGCGGAAGTCGTGGGTCACGAGTGTCCCTTGCGCGTCGTCGGGGAGATGGGCCCCGGAGAGGATCTCCAGGCCGCAGAGCTTCGGGCTCCCCGGATTCATTCCATGGAGGATCCGCGGCGTGCCGACGGCGGTGAAATAGGCAGCGCCCGGGAAGCCGAGGTTGATCCCTTCGCCACCGGCGCCGTCGGTAACGAGCGACCGTCCCCAGGGATCGATCGCATGCCCCCAGGGATTGACCCAGCCGCGGGCGAAGACAGCGAGGTCGAGCGTCGCGGGGCGGAATCGCCACATCCCGCCGCCGTTCAGCCGGCGGACTCCATGCGGTGTCTCGACATGGCTGTGGATATAGATCGACTGGTTGAAATAGAGCCGCGCGTCGACGCCCCAGCGGAACGTATGGATGAGGTGGTGGGTGTCCTCGGTGCCGAAGCCCGAGAGCACCGTGCGGCGGGCATCGGCACGGCCGTCGCCGTCGGTGTCGGCCAGATGGAGCATCTCGGTGGCATTGGCGACATAGCAGCCACCGTCGCCGGGAAGGACGGCCGTCGGCATGTGGAGCCCCGCGGCGAACACCCGCGAGACATCGGCGACGCCGTCGCCGTCGGTGTCGTCGAGGATCGTCACCGTGTCGTTCGGGATCTCGCCGGGGCGGAGTTGCGGATAGACGCTCGACGACGACACCCACATCCGCCCGGCGGGATCGAAGTTGATCTGGAGCGGCTTGCGAATCGCCGGATCGGAGGCGAACAGATTGACCTCATATCCCTCTGCCACCTCCATCGCCGCGAGTTCCGCGGTCGGATCGGGGGTGGGAATGTCGGTGAGGGCCCGCTGGGCCGAGGCGGGAGTGGGGAGGCCGGCGACGATGACGATCGCGGTGGCGAGGAAGCAACGCGAGCTGAGCGAGTTGGAGCGCATGTCAGGGTGATTCCCGGGCCATTTCCCAAACCTTCGCCTCGGCCGCATCCACGAGCGCGTCGAATTGCGGAATCTCGATGGCGTTGTTCCCTTGCTCATGGCGGCGGAAGAGGAAGAGGTAGGTCTCGTTGGCGGGACGCCAGCGGTGGAAGAAGAGGCGATTCTTCTCGTTGACCGCGGCACGGATTGCGGCCGTGCGGCCGGGGTGATCGCCGGAGAGGGATTTTCCGCAGGAGGCTGCGAAGACGGCGGCGGCGGCGCCATAGCCGGCATCGGTGAGATGGATGCCGTTCTCGGTGAGTCGGGCTCCGGCGGGAAGGTGCGAGGTGGTGGCGGCGAAC
The DNA here is from genome assembly GCA_947453875.1 of Planctomycetaceae bacterium. GTDB lineage: Bacteria > Planctomycetota > Planctomycetia > Pirellulales > UBA1268 > QWOP01. The sequence continues at coordinate 6,674 of CANGIH010000011.1, forward strand.
AGATCGACGAGCCCCGCCTCCTGTTCGGTGGCGACCGAACGAATCACGGTGGCGTAGTCGGTGAGGACCCGGTTGCGGGCGTCGGCCGCGGCGGCGGAGAGCGGCGGAGTGCTCTCGATCGGCGGCGGGGTGACCAAGACGATGCGGGGAGCGGGGGTGGTGCCGTCGCCCGCCGGCCCACGGAGATCGCTGCAGAGCCGGACCAGCTGCACGCGGAACGCCTCCAGACCTGCGGCGCCGGCCAATGACTCGTTGCGTCCGTAGGCGACGAACACGACGGTGGGGCGGAGCGCGCCGACGAGGTCGAGCAGGCGGGCGTAGCCGGCCGACGGCGCATCGAACACGCCACGCGATTCGGCCCACACCGTGTCGCCGCTCCAGCCGAGGTTGCGGAAGGTGAGGTCGGCGCCTGGATGCGCGGCCACCAGCGCCGTCTCGATCACCCCCCGCTCCCCCTCGCGCTCGATCACGGTGTCGCCGAGGAGGACGACACGGTCCCCCGCCTGGAGCGACCAGGAGGTGGCGCCAGCCTCGGAAGCAGAGGTGCTCGTGGTGGTCAGCCAGAGGAGCGCCGCACACAGCGCCGGGGTGAGCAGCGGAGTCTGCTTCGGGCGGGGGGATCGGCCGACGGGGAACGGACGCTCGGGGGGAGGCATGGAGGACGCTTCCAGAGTGGCTGGGCAGGTGATAGTGTACCCTCGGCCATGGTCACCGGGGGGGCGACCACGGTGTCGGCAGGTCTGCCGATTCACCCCATCCGACCACCATCCATTCGCAGTATCACGGAGAGCCACGCATGAAGGGCAACATCAACCACTCGCTCGTCTACTGGTGCTACAACGTCGCCGGCGACAAGTGGGATCTCGAGAAGATGTGCCACGTCGCGAAGGACCTCGGCTGCACGTCGATTGAGATCCTCGAGCCCGACGCCTTCCCCACGCTCAAGAAGCACGGCCTCACCTGCGCGCTTGCCGCCAATGGCATGCCCGGGGCGCCGTTCATGCGTGGCTTCAACAATCCGGCCTATCAGGCGGAGGTGATTGAGCGGACCACGAAGACGATCGACGCCTGTGCCGAGCACGGCATGCCGGCCGTGATCGCCTTCACTGGCTACAAGTGGCGCGACGCCGAAGACCCCAACAGCGGCGAGATCTCGCTCGAGGAAGGGGCCGACAACTGCGTGAAGGGGCTGAAGGCGATCGCCGCCCACGCCGAGAAGAAGGGGGTGACGATCTGCCTCGAACACCTCAATACCCGAGACGGCAGCCATCCGATGAAGGGGCATCCGGGCTATCAGGGGGACGACATCGACTACGTGGCGAACATCTGCCGCCGCGTGGGGTCGCCGCGAGTCAAGCTTCTCTTCGACATCTATCACGTCCAGGTGATGAATGGCGACGTGATCCGACGTCTCGAGGAATGCAAGGATGTCATCGGCCACATCCATACCGCCGGCAATCCCGGCCGTGCCGAACTCGACGACAATCAGGAGATCAACTTTCCGCCGATCATGCGGAAGCTCGTCCAGTTGGGCTACAAGGGCTGGGTGGGGCATGAGTTCATCCCCACGCGCGACGCGCTGACCGGACTCAAGCAGGCGGTGAGCCTGTGCGACGTCTGAGACGCTTCGATCATGGGCGGACAAGCACGATCCGCACGTCGGCGACGTTGGTGCCGGTGGGGCCGGTGCGCACCAGTCCGCCGGCGTGAGTGAGTGCCGGCAGGGCGTCGCATCGAGCCAGGGCGGTGCGGACCGCGGCCGGATCGGCGGTGAGCCTTCGTGCCACATCGGCGTCGACAACGCCACCAGCCGCGTCGGTCGGGCCGTCCTCGCCGTCGGTGCCGATGCTCGCGATCAGCATTCCTGCGGGCCAGTCAGCTCCGCTGCGCGGCTGATGCTCCGGGCCGATCACCGCCGCGGAAAGCGCCGTCTGCTGGTTGCGGCCCCCCGTGCCGTGATCGTCGGGAATCATCACCGTCGCCTCTCCCCCTTCGATGATGGCGCGGGGTCGGTGGTCGCGCGCCGATCGGGCCGCCAGGAGCGCGCCATCGGCAGCGAGCCTCCTCCCCACATCCTCGGCCCGGCAGAGGGAGTGGGGCGTGGCCGGGTCGGCGTGGCGGAGATCGACCTCATACCCAAGGGCCCGGGCGGCGGTGGCGGCGGCATCGACCGCCGTGTCGTTGTTGCCAACGATGCGGTGGCTGACGAGGCATCCGCTGGGGGTTGTCCAGGTCGGGTGGCTGTCTCCGCCCATCGCCATGCCTGTCGGGAAGGCCAGATCATCGTGAAGGAGTTTGACAAGCCCCGGCGCGATCCCGGCGGTGATCGCGCCGTAGCGATCGAGCACGTCGAGCGCCGCCTGCGGATCGGCGGGGCTTGGCATGCAGGGGCCCGAAGCGATGAGGTCGAGGGGATCACCGATCACGTCAGAGAGGACGAGCACCGCAAGCCGGCCGGCCCTGCAAGCACGCGCCAAGCCGCCGGCCTTGACGGCACTTGCCGCGCGGCGGACGGTGTTCAAGGCGGCGATCCCGGCGCCCCGCGCCGCCAGGAACCGGGCGATCGCGATCTTGTCATCGAGTTCGATCCCGTCGCGAGGGGCTGCCAGCAGCGCCGAGCCCCCGCCGGTGACCAGGGCGAGGCCGAGGTCGTCGGGCCCGAGGCGACCGAGCATCGCGAGCATCTCCTCCGTCGCCTTCACCACACGCGGCGTCGGCAGGTTCGCGCCGGCGGGACGGGTGTGGCGAACCTCGATGACGCTCGACGTTTCTCCACAGCCTTCCGGCACACTCACCAATCCCGACAGTCTGTCACGCGGAAAACCCCGGTGCCGCAGGGCCGCCTCGACACCCGCCGCCATGCCGGCTGCCGCCTTGCCGGCCCCGACAACGACGATCCTGCCCGCGGGCAAGGATCCGAGGAGATCGTCGTGAGCACCGGCCAGGAGTCGTTGCGGATCGACCCCCGCGATCGCCGCCAGCCAGATGCGTTCGGCGTCGGCGCGGAGGCTCGTGTGATCGGCCATCATGCACCCGGCGGCGGCTGGAAATTCTTCGGATCAAACTTCGAGAGGTCGATCCCGCCACGTGCCTCCTCCTCGAGCAGCTTGCAGCGCATCTCAAGCCGCTCGAGTCTCCGGGCGAGGAGTGCCGGCGACTCGGACGACGGGGTGGCTGGTGCGGGACGGGGCACCTGCGGATAGCCCAGCTGCCGCTGGAGTGCCGCGAAGAGGAAGAGCGGATCCTTGCCCCGGTTGGCCCGTGCGATCCGTCCCTCCTTCTCTCCGAAGAGCATCGCCCGATCCGGGCCCGTCTCCTCACGGCCGGCCAGAAGCGCCTCGCGCTTCTCCAGCCTCCAGTATTCGGGGCTGCGGACGCAGACCAGATCACCGATGTCGACGAATCCGACCTGCCGGCCGACCGTGCGGATCCACGACTTCCATTCGGCATCGTAGATCGGATCTTCGGCGATCGCATCCATCCCAGTCTGGTAATCGAGGCGGTTGCGCGAGAGGCACTCGAAGCGGTAGAAGAACAGCCCCTGGGGCGTGGCCCCATCGGCCCGGTAGCGGGCCTCCCGTTCGAGGATCGCAAGCGCCGTGCGCATGTCGAACCGCCCCCCCTCGTGTTCTGCCCGGTTCATGACGAAGGTCTGGAAGCGGGTGAAGTAGTGGGGGAGGCGGGCCATCGCCGTCGCCATCGTGCCGAACAGCTTCAATTCGGCGACGAGGTAGTCGATCGCCATCGGAAGCTTCGTGGTGGCGAGGACCTCCTGGGCGATTGAGGCGAGTGCTTCCTGGGTGGCGATTCCCGCCTCCATTCGCTCGGCGAGGGCCTGGAACAGGTGGGCCTGTTCGATCGATTCCTCGCGGTCGAGCATGGGACGGTTCCGGGGGAGGCGATGATTCGGCCGTGGCCGCCGGGCGGGTGGCGGCGGCCGATCCTCCGGCATCCTATACTCGGAGGGTTCTCTCCCGCCCCCCTGTCGCACGGGGCCCCCTCCCACGAGCCGTGTCATGCCGGAAGGTTTTTCCCCGATCGAGGCCGCTGTCGCCGCCATTCGCCGCGGGGATGTGATCGTCGTCGTTGATGCGGAAGACCGCGAGAACGAGGGGGACTTCGTCTGTGCCGCCGAGAAGGCGACGCCGGAGGTGGTCAACTTCATGATCCGCCACGGCCGCGGGCAGGTGTGCATGCCGATCCTGCCGGAGATGGCACGGCGGCTGGAGTTGCCGATGATGGTGGAGACGAATTCCACCCCGCTGGGCACCGCCTACACCGTCCCGGTCGACCATGTGTCGGCACGGACAGGCATCACCGCCGGCGAGCGGGCGACGACCATCGGCGCGATCCTCTCCCCCGAAGCCAAGCCGACGGATTTCGTCCGCCCCGGCCATCTCTTTCCGCTGGTTGCCAAGGAGGGGGGCGTGCTCCGCCGCGCCGGACACACCGAGGCGGCGGTCGATCTGGCGCGGATGGCCGGGCTCCAGCCTGCCGGCGTCCTCTGCGAGATCCTCGACGACACCGGAAACCGTGCCGATCGGACGACGCTCCAGGAAATAGCCCGCGAGCACCGGCTCGAGATCATCTCGATCGAACAGTTGATCCGTCACCGGCGCACCCGCGAACAACTCGTCGAACGGATCGCCGAGGCCGACCTGCCGACGAAGTGGGGCCGATTCCGGGTGATCGCGTACGGGGTGAAGTTCGAGTCGCAGCAGCCGATCGTGCTGGTGATGGGCGACCCGGCGACGGCGACCGACCCGCTCGTCCGCCTCCATTCCTCATGCTTCACCGGTGACCTCCTCGACAGCCTCCGCTGCGACTGCGGCGACCAACTCCACTTGGCGCTGGAAACGATCGGCCGCGAGGGGGTGGGCGTGCTCGTCTATCTTCCCCAGGAGGGGCGCGGGATCGGATTGGTGGAGAAGATCCGGGCCTACGCGCTGCAGGACAAGGGCCTCGACACGGTGGAGGCCAATCTCGCCCTCGGCTTCAAGGCCGACGCCCGCGACTACGGGGTCGGCATCCAGATCCTCAAGGATCTCGGCCTCCGGCGGGTGCGGCTGCTGACCAACAATCCGAAGAAGACCGACGCCTTCATCTACGGCGGATTCGACCTCGAGGTCGTCGATCAGGTGCCGATCCTCCCCCCCGTGCATGAATTCAATCAGCGCTATCTGCAGACGAAGCGCGAGAAGATGGGGCATCGGTTTCCTGACTGATCCCGCCCGGGCGGAGCAGCGTGACCGGTGCCGCGGGAGCGTGCCCATGCCGATCGGAAGTCGCAGCCATCCCCTCCCCCGCGTGCGGCCCGCGGTCGCCGTGGTGGCGATCCTGCTGGTGGCAGGAGTGACCGCGGGGTGCAGCCGGCGGCCCGAATCGCTCCCCCGGGGGATGACCAGCGAGGCAACCGATGCGCGCCAGGGGGAGGCGACCAGAAGCGGCACACCCCCGACCGGACGCGACCCGACCTTCGTGCCCCCCTCGTGGAAGGCGCTCGAGGGGGCCGCAACCTGGATCGATAGGCCGGTGCGCGACAGCCTGCAGGCCCTCCGCGACGAACTCGCCGCCGAGCCCCCCCTGGCCCCGGTCGCCGAGGCGTTGGCGATGCGGAATGATTCCACCGCCGCCAATGCCCTCATTCTCTCGGCGCTTGGACAGCTTCCCGGTGAGGGGGAGGCGGATCCCGACGCCCGGCTCGTGCGGCATCTCCGCGCCGACATCGGCAGCACCAACCCGATCATGCGCGACACCCAGGCCGAGTTCGACATCCTCGGGCTGACCGACTTCGGGCTGTTTTCTTTTGACCGACGGATGGAGCCGTTTGCCACGGCGGAGACGGTGGCGAGCTGGCAGACCTCGGCTGATGGTCTTGCCGACAAGGTCGTGATCCGTGACGACCTGTCATGGAGCGATGGCCGGCCGATCACGGCGCACGACGTCGCCTTCAGCTACGGCGTGATCATGGATGACGACGTGCGCGTGCCGAGCGTCCGTGGCGGCACTGATCAGCTCCGCGGTGTCCATGCCTACGACGAACGGACGGTGGTGTTCTTCCACCGGGAGCGCATGGCGACCAATCCCTGGAACCTCAATTTCCCGATCATCCCCCGGCACGCCTACGAACCGGGCTGGCGGGATGACCCCACGCTCCGCACGAGCCCCGCCCACAGAGCGCTCGAGGAGAATCCGGTGTGCGGAGGACCGTACAAAATCGTGGAGTGGAAGCGTGGGGAGCGGATCGTGCTCCGTCGTCGGGAGGAGTGGTCGACCGTGGACGGCCGCCGTGTCCGCGACGTCCCTTTCTTCAGGGAGATCTGCTTCCTGATCATCGATGATCCTGCCCGGGCGCTGGCGGCCCTGCGGGAGGGGGAGATCGACGAGATGCCGCTCACCCCCGAACAGTGGCAGGCGACCGACGATGCGTTCTACGAGCATTGCACGAAGGTGGCGGCCCCCGAGTGGACGGCCGCGTTCTTCGCATGGAACATCCGCTCCCCGTTGTTCGCCGACCGCCGCGTGCGGCGGGCGATGACCTATGCCTTCGACCACCAGCGGATGCTCGGCGACCTCTGTCATGGCCTCTATCAACCGTCGACGGGCCCCTTCCACGAGTCGTCGTGGGTGGTGCCAAGGAAGCGGCAGGCCCCTGCGAATCAGGATCTCGACCGCGCCCAGCAACTCCTCGACGAATCCGGCTGGACCGACAGCGACAGCGACGGCGTGCGCGACCGGGAGATCGACGGTCGGCTCGTCCCCTTCGAATTCACGATGCTCGTCCACGACCAGCCGCTCCGCGTGCGGACGTGCGAACTGCTCCGCGACGACCTGGCGCGGATTGGCGTGCGGATGAGCGTGTTGCCGATGGAGCATTCGCTCCTGGTCGACCGCACGCAGGCCCGCCGCTTCGAGGCCTGGCATGGCGGCTGGGGAGCGGCAGCCGATCCCGATGCCACCGAGAGTGCCTGGAAGACGGGGGGGCTGAGGAACCTCGTCGGCTACTCCAATCCCCAACTCGACCTGCTCTACGACGAGGGGCGGCGCGAGCTCGATCGGACGAAGCGGGGGGAACGCTACGCCCGGATCCAGGAATTGCTCTGGGAGGACCAGCCGGTCACCTGGCTCTACTGGAGGGCCGGCCTCCATGCCTTCTCCAAGGAGATCCGCGGCTACGTCTTCAGCCCCCGGGGGCCCTTCAATTTCTCCCCCGGGGCCCGCAGTCTGTGGCGTCCGCTCCCTGCAGCGGCCGACGGGAGCGAGTGAACCGCGGCAGTTGCCGGCAGGGGGCATGGGGAAGATCGCCCGGCGGCGTTTCGGGGGCCGCATGATCGCGGTAGGATGCGGGTACGGCCGGTCACACGTTCCGGTGTTCCAGGCCCTTTCTGCGGAGCCCCCCATGCCCATCCCCCGCGCCCGTCATCGCCACCTCCGTGCCCTGCCGGCTGGCGTCGCGGCCTTGCTTCTGTTCCTTGACGGGGTTGCCGTCGCGCAGACTCCGGGGGGCGGTTCGTCGCTTCCCCAGATTTCGCGGGAGGAGTTGATGCGTCGCTTCGACCTCAACTCCGACGGCAAGGTCGACGAGTCCGAGGCGGAGCTCGGCCGCGCGAAGATGCGGCGTGAGCGCCTTGACCAGGAGCGGAACAGGCAGATCGATCCCCTCACCGGTCGGCCGCGTGGAGAGGCAGCAGAGGCAGACGCCCAACCAGCGGAACCTCCCCGCAAACCGATCACCGGCATCGACGACCTGCTCCCGCCAAGAAAGCCCCTCTTGGGGGATTCGACCGATGAAGGTCTGGCGGTTGGCAAGACAGCGAAAGGGAAAGCAGGGGAGGGACGGAGTCGCGGACGTGCGTCGCGGTCTGCGAATGCCACTGAGGGACGCGGCGGCGCGAGTGGAAAAGGTGCACCGAAGGGACCGGGGCCATTCGGCGCAGGCCGACAGAGTGACGGTCATCCAGCGGGTGCAGCCGGGCCCATCAGCGGCGGTGTTCGCGCGGGAGCACCGCCGGCCAGGCCAGGCTACGGCGCGAAGGGGGCCGGGGCCGATGCCGCTGGTGGAGCGGCTTCAAGGAAGGATCGTCCACTCAATGCCGGCCTACCGAGAGAAAGTCTCCCGCCTGCAGGGCCGTCGGCCGGTTCAAAGGCTGGCGGAGGGAACGCCGCCGCAGCGGCGAAGCAGGCCGGCCCGCCAATCAGCCCCCAGACCGGCCGGTCCTCGGCGCGTCCGAATACCCCCTCGACCCCGCCGCGTCAGCCGCTTCTGCCCGATAGGGCGTCAAACTAGCGTGGAACCGGGGCAGAGCATTTTCCCGCCGCCATCGGACGCGGCGACTGCCGATCCAACCCATGCCGACGCCTGCCAATTGGTTGGGGCTCTGCGGCAAGCCGGACTGTGCGGGCCGCTGTATATCATCGCCAGCGACGACTC
>CANGIH010000012.1 GCA_947453875.1 Planctomycetaceae bacterium
AGAGCGTGATCGCCGTCGGCTCGGGCAAGGGAGGGGTTGGCAAGAGCACCATCGCCGCCAGCATCGCCATCGGCCTGGCCCGCGCCGGCAGCCGGGTGGGGCTCCTCGACGCAGACGTCTACGGCCCGAGCGTGCCCCATCTGCTCGGGCTCTCCGGAAGGCCCCAGATCGAGGAGGGGAAGATCGTTCCCCCGCGACTCGACCTTCCCGGCGCCGCCGGCTCGATGCCGACGATGTCGATGGGCTATCTCGTGCCGCCTGGTGAGGCGGTCGTGTGGCGCGGGCCGATGCTCCACGGGGCCATCACCCAGATGCTCCGAGACACCGCCTGGGGCCCGCTCGACTACCTCATCATCGACATGCCGCCGGGCACCGGCGACATCGCCTTGACACTCTCGCAGGTGCTCCCGCTCACCGGCGCGGTCGTCGTCTGCACGCCGCAAGACGTGGCGCTGATCGATGCCATGAAGGCGATCGCGATGTTCCGGAAGGTGAACATCCCGCTGCTGGGGATGGTGGAGAACATGAGCTACTTCGTCTGTCCCGACACCGGAAAGCGGTACGACATCTTCGGCACCGGTGGCGCCCGCCGCACCGCCCAGGAACTCGACATTCCCTTCCTCGGTGAGGTTCCGATCCAGATCCCGATCAGGGAACATGGCGACGCCGGCCGGACAGCCGCCAACTTCGACGACCCGGCGGCGAGCCCATACCTCGAAGCGATCTGCCAGCGCCTCGTCGGGAACCTTGCGGCCGCCCACGCGGCCCGCCCCCCGCTCCCTTCGCTCCCGGTGCTCTGAACGTTCAATCCCCGAGCGCGGCGGCGATCCGTGCGGCGATCTGCTCGGGCGCGGCTTCGATCCCCACCACCAGGGGCCGCTCGTCGGGCGTGGGTTTCTCGAGGACCGCCAGTTGGCTGTCAAGGAGCGTGGCCGGCATGAAGTGGTCGCGACGGGCCTCGATGCGGGCCCGGATCAGCGATGCCGGCCCGTCGAGGAACACCAACCGCACCCCATTCCTCCCGATTCCCATCCGTTCGCGGTAGCGGCGGGCGAGGGCCGAACAGGCGAGGACAAGCCCGCCATCGGTGTTGATCGACGCGGTGATCACATCGTGCAGGGCATTGAGCCAGGGCCACCGCTCGGCATCGGTCAGAGGGATCCCCCGCGACATCCGCTCGACGTTGGCTGGCGGGTGAAAAGCATCGGCGTCACGGAAATCCCAGCCGAGACGGTCGGCCAGGATCCGTCCCACGACGGTCTTGCCGCTGCCGCTGACCCCCATCACCACCACCACGTTCGTCGCGCTGTCCATGCGTCTCCTCGGCTGCGATTCCATCGGCTTGTGGACCTCATCGTGAGCGACCCTCGATGGCTTTTGTCCACCGGCGATCAGTAGAGCGCCACCCGCCCGCCATCGGGAAAGCGGTGCACCGGTTGCGGCGTGTAGCGCATCCGACGCCCAAGCATCCGCACCTCGGCAGCTCGCCTGCCGAGCACCGACCATTCCCGTAACGTTGCCCGTCGTCGTTTCCCGGGCGACTCGAGCCCCCAGGCATCACACGCGCGCTGCCAGAGGGTGTCGAGCCGCCGCCGTCTGGGGTGGAGGGTATCGAGGCCGTACCACTCGCCCGGTTGGTCGATCGTGGGGAGCCCGAATGCCGTGGCGATGTCGACGAGCATGGCGTCGAGTTCGGCCGCCGAGGACTTGAGTCCCTCGATCGACAGCGGACAGCCTGGCACGAAGAGTGTCTTCAGGGCCCTGTACCTCCCCGGCCCGACCCGTTCCACCGCCTCGAGCGGGATCCGCGTGATCACCACCTTCGCCCCCCGATCCACCAGTCGCGTGACCGCTTCGCGGACCCACGATGCCACCTGATCGGGCGGGAAGCCGTAAAGGATGTCGTTGCCGACATCGGTGACCAGCGCCACCGTTTTTCCCCCGTCGACACCGAGACAGTCACGGTCGAGCGCCCGCCACAGTCCGCACCACAGGATCGAGGGGAGTCGCCGCATCCAGACGCGGCTGTTGGCACCATACGACCGACCATGCCCCGCGGCGACGTACAGATCGACAGGGCCAACTGCCCGGCCGCGAACCGCGGCGGAGAGTCTGGCCAGACCCCTGGAGACATTGCTCGCACCGAGGACCACTGCGGTGAGACGGTCGCCCCGGGCTGGCTCGTTGTGGCCCGCCGGCATCAGTTCCACCGCTTCCACGGAGGGGATTGCCGCAGATTCTGAAAGCAGGCCACCGCCAGCATCGCGAACATGATCCCCAGGTAGGTCTCCTGTCGGGTGTAGGCCAGCCAGGCGAGCCCTCCGCCAACGATCGCGCCGATCCCCGTCGCGATCCTCCCGGCATCAGCCACCCCGACCGCCTCGAGCCCCTCGCGAACCATCTGCCCGCCGTCGAGCGGCGGCACCGGCATGAGGTTGAGCAGCGGCCACATGATGTTGACGAAGAGGAGAAAGTCGGCCACCGCGAACACAAACGGGGACGAAAACCGTCGCCCCTGGTAGAAGCCGAGCGACTCGCCGACCGACTGAATCGGGAAGGGAACGAGATACCCTCCGGCACGGAGGAGGAGGATCACCGCCAAGGCGAGGAGGAGTTGGGCCGCCGGCCCGGCCGCCGAGACGATGAACCGCTCGGCAGGACGGAGGTGGCGGCGGCGTCCCCAACTCTCCGGGATCGCCAGTCCCCCGAAGTGGTAGAGGACGATCCGCGCATCCTGACCGAACCGGCGGTAGGCCAGGGCATGCCCCAATTCGTGGACGAGGATCGAGACGAGCACCACGGCCGTCCAGATCGCCAGATAGAGGAGGATCTCCCTGGGGTTCCCCCGCGCGAATGCCTGACACGATCCCCAGCCGATCAGTGCGGTGCCGAGCCAAAACAGCCCCGAGACGCGCACGGGAACGCCCGCGGCGCGGAAGTCGATATCGAATGGCGTGGGCTGGGGCTCGGCAAGCATGGTGGCAGTGGGGCGGCACGAGCCGCGTGGAAAAGCAACGGCAGCCGGTGGGCATGGAACCGCCGGCCGAAACAGGAGCCGCAGGCGGCAGACAGCGAGAGTGTAGCGTCAGGCCGCGCGGACCGCTGCCGTCGGGCCAGACTTCGCCTCCTCGCCCCGCACCGCGATGGCAGGATCGGCCCCGGCGGCGATCGCCAGGACCGCGGCGGCCGCCTTCATGGCCGATCCCGGCGCCGCCACCCGGGAGGCGATCTCGTCGAGCCGCTCCACGACCCGTTCACGGGCCCGTTCGTCGATGAGCCATTCGACGACATGCCCGGCGGCCCGTTCCGCCGGGTCGCCGACGGCGAGATATTCGGGATAGACCGCCTCTGGATCGGCCGGCGCAACGCTGGTCGGCACGGCGAGTGTCCTCTGCAGCGGAAGAATCGGGGCGCGGACTGCCATCAGGTTCACCAGCGTGATGAAGCGGGCATGGCGCAACCAACTCTGGACAACGAAGGCGAAGCCGCTGATCCGGTAGACGATCACCGCCGGGATTCGGGCGGAGAGGAGTTCGAGCGACACCGACCCACTCACGGCGATCGCGCACGACGCCTCCTGCATGAGACTCCGGGCCCGCCCCGGCACGATGTCGATGGAGGCTAGCTCGCTCCTCCTGCTCGTCATGCCACCGAGCATGCTGCGGACGGTGTCGGCATGGCGTTCATGGAGCACGGCGACGACGAACCTCGCCCCGGGCACGCGTTGCCGGACAAGGTCTGCCGCATGGATGAGCGTGGGGAGGTTGGCAGAAATTTCCTGCCCACGTGATCCGGGAAGGAGGAGCACGAGGGGCCCCTCCTGGGCCGCATCCCGGGGAGCGGGCCGGCTGAAGGTGCCGGCCGACGCGCCGGGTGCGTGCTCGTCGAAGAAGGGGTGGCCAACGAGCGTCGACACGATTCCCTGCTCGTTGAACCATTCATGCTCAAACGGCAGCGGCGAGAGGACATGATCGACGAGGCGGCGCATCTTCGCCTTCCGCCAGCTCGCCCAGGCCCAGATCTGCGGCGGGCAATAGAAGACCACCGGGATGCCATGCCGCTTCGCTCTCCACGCCAGCCACCAGTGGAAGCCGGGGAAATCGATGAGCACGCAGACATCGGGGCGACGGTCGAGGAAGCTCCGCTCCGCCCGCCGCGCCAGATCGACGAAGGAGTGGATCGAGACGATCACCCGCAGAAACCACATCACCGCCAGCCGGGTGAGATCGGCGACGAGGTGGCAGCCCTCGGCAGCCATCTGCGGCCCCCCCAGCCCCACGCATTCGACACCGGGGTGTCGGGCCCGCAGGCTCCTGATGAGCAGTGCCGCATGGTGGTCGCCGGAAGGCTCACCGGCCGAAAGAAAGACGCGCATCGCCACAGGCTCCGAGGAGCGGACGGCCGGCACCGAGCGCAAAAAAACTCCGCACGGGCACAGGCTCCCGTGCGGAGTATTTCATGTTGCCGCTGGCGGCCCTAGGTCAGTTCCCGGGGCCAACGGGCGATTCCAGCGACAGCGCCGGACTTACTTCTTGACGGCCTCGAAGGCGTTCTTGTCGCCGCCGAAGACGAGCGTGAGCTGCTCTTCGGGGGTGGCCTTCTCGACCTTGCCCTTGCAGTTGTTGCAGCAGAAAGTGACCTCGGCGTCGCCGATGGCGAGCTTGGTCTCGGGCTTGGTGGCACCACCGGAGAGCGGGCAGCACTTCTGGGTCAGCTGACCGGTGGAGACCATCTGCTGGTGGGCCTTGGTGGCGAACTTGGCCGAGTCGCCCTTGAAGGCACCGGCACAGTTGTCGCAGCAGAAGTAGACCTTGCCGCCGGCGAAGTCGGCGTGCTTGTCAGGGTTGCAACCCTTGCCCGACACCGGGCACTTGGCGTCCTTCGGCTCCTTCGGGGCAGCGGTGACGACTGCCGAACCGACAAGGACGGCGACCATCGAAAGGGCGAGGGCAAAACGGGAGAGCTTGACCATCGGGAGCGGGCCTCCAAGCATGCGGGAGAAAGACTCAGATAGTGAGCGAACCGACCACACCATGATAGGGGGGGCTACGACGTGGAGCAACCGTCAATTCCGGCCTGATCGGCCTTTCCCTTCCCCTCCGTCAGTCCCGGGGCTCCGGAAGGCCGACTGCCACCAGGGCCCCTGTGGCGATCACCCCTGCCCCGACGACGAACACCGGCTGGAAGCCGATCTGGTCGACCGCCAGACCAACCAGCGGCGAGAGGAGAAAAGGGGCGGCCAGAGCGGCACCGACGATGCTCACATACCGGGGATGCTCCACCGGGGCCGGAGCCAGTTCGAGGGCGTAGTTGGTGAACATCTTGAGCGAGAGCGGATTGAGGCCGAGCGGAAGGTAGACGGTCCAGAACCACTCCGCCGCCAGGGGATGCGGCAAGCGGGAGAGCCCCGCCACCAGCAGGGGCGTCACCGACGAGAGCGCCACCAGCCAGACGAGCACCGACCGGGTGCCGCGGCGATCGGACAGGGGCCCGACCACGAGGCTCGCCCCCCCGGTCGCGGCGTTTTGAACGATGACCCAGGTGAGCAGGCTGGTCATCGGGGTGCCGAGTCGGTCGCGGGCGAAGGCCTGGTAATGGGGGAAGAGCATCAGCACCGCGGAGAAGCAGGCGGCGACGACGGTGAGGCGGAGCAGATGGCGATCCGCGGCGAGCGTCCGCCGCCATCCGTCCACACCCCGCCGGAGGGCTGCCAACCACCCGACCGGGGGCGACGCGGACGGAACAGGCCCGGGGTCGAGTGCTGCTTCGCGGGGTTCGTCGAGCAACCAGGGCACCACTGCGGCCATTCCGAAGAAGGTGGCGGTCGCGGCAAAGATCTTCGGGAAGCCGTCCGATTCTTCCAGCCAGCGCCCGAGCCAGAGGAGGGCCGCCAGAATCGCCAGCACGCTCCCCAGGGAGACACTCACAAGCATCGCCCTGCCACGGTGGCCGGGAGCGATGAGCTTGCCCTGGAGCGACGCGAGGATGAGTTGATTGAGGCCGTTGGCGGAGGAGAAGGCGGCGTAGACCAGGAGGAAGAGGAGGGCGAGCAGGTCGGGGCGTCTGGCCTGGAGCGGCATCCAGGCCACCGCCAGGACCGCAAAGCAGGCGGCCATCGCGACGCCCGATCGAACCAGCGCCCACTTCTTCAGCGGGGCCCTGGCCAGCGTCGACGAGAAGAGCAACGGCGGGACACTCTGCCCCCCGCGGTTGAGCACCGGGAGGAGGCCCCGCAGGAGACCCGAGTCGACGACGGCATCGAGCACGGCCGGCATGATGATCGTCTCGGTCTTGAAGATCCAACCGACTCGGACGATGACCTGATAAATCTCGAGACAGAGGGTGTTGCGCGCCGCGCGAACCGTGTCGGACGCCGCCGCCACATCCCCGGAAGCGGGGCTTTCCGCACCGTCTCCTCCGCGCTGCCTCCCGTCTCCCGCGGTCGATCCGCCGCGTCGCGGGTGATGCAATCCTCGTGTCATGGGGGTACGATTGGCTCTGCCGCGGAGGGCGAAAGATCCGTCGCTGGTGTGCAGCATGAGGATTCGCCCGGTCGCCGTCCAATCCACGTCTTCCAACTCCCCTGCGTCGCCAGACCAACGTCCGGCGCGCCGGTGGAGGAGAGAGGGAGGTTTCCTTGACACTTCACCCCCGCCGTCGGGCCATGGCCGGCGTCCTTCTGGCCACGTCCGCAGCGATTCTGGCAGCCGGCCCAACTGCCGCCACGCGCGCCGGCGCCGCCGAGCCGGGCCGGCTTGTCTACTTCGGCACCTACACCGGGGCCCCACCACAAGGGGCAGGTATCTATGTGGCCCGGTTCGACGCCGATCAGGGCGAGCTGACGGCACCGCAGTTGGCCGCCGAACTCCGCAACCCGTCCTATCTCGCCAGCCATCCGAAGAAGCCTGCGCTGTATGCCGTTTCGGAGGTGGCTGACGCCGACGGCAAGCCGACCGGCAGCGTCGTCGCCCTTGCGGTCGACCCGGTCACCGGCATGCTCACGAAGCTCAACCATCAGTCGTCGGGAGGGAGCGGCCCCTGTGCGGTGTCGGTCGATCCCTCGGGGCGGGCCGTCCTCGCCGCCAACTACGGCGGCGGGAGTTCGGTCTGCCTCGGCATCGACGAGGATGGAAGGCTCCGACCGTCGGTGTCGGGCAGTCCGTCGGGCTTCATCCAGCACGAGGGGAAGAGCGTCAACCAGGCCCGCCAGGAGGGCCCCCACGGTCACTCAATCGATCCCTCGCCAGACGGCCGGTTTGCCATCGTCTGCGACCTCGGGATCGACAAGGTGTTGATCCATGCCCTCGATGCAGCCCGAGCGACGATTCGCCCCCACGCAGCCGCAGCCGTGGCCGCCGGTGCCGGTCCGCGGCATTTCGCCTTCCACCCCGACGGTCGCCATGCCTACTGCATCAACGAGCTCGACCTCACCGTGACGGCGTTCGAATTCGATGCCCGGGAGGGAAGCCTGAAGCCGGTGCAGACGCTCTCCACGCTGCCGGCCGACACCACCGACCGCACCGGGTTCTCGACGGCCGAGATCGCGGTCCATCCGTCGGGGAAATTTCTCTACGGCTCAAACCGCGGCCACGATTCGATCGCCATGTATGCGGTCGATCAGCCGACCGGCCGGCTGACGTTCCTCGGCGTCGAACCGATCCAGGGAAAGACCCCGCGCAATTTCGCCATCGATCCATCCGGCAAGTGGCTGCTCGCCGCCGGCCAGGATTCCCACGGCGTGAGCCTGTTCGCCATCGACCAGACCAGCGGCAAGCTCTCCTACACCGGCCGGACGATCTCCGTGCCCGCTCCGGTGTGCATCACCTTCCGCTGACCCACCGTGGAATACGCCATCGACCATGACGATCTGCCTGCTCAAGTCGAAGATCCACCGTGCGGCCGTGACCGGAGCCTCGCTCGATTACGAGGGGAGCCTGACGATCGCGGCCGACCTCGCCGAAAAGGTGGGGCTGCGCCGCTATGAGCGCATCCTTGTCGGCAACATGGCCAACGGCGAACGCTTCGAGACCTATGTGATCCTCGGGGCCGCCGGATCGGGAGCCATCGAACTCAACGGCGCGACAGCCCATCTCGGCAAGGTGGGCGACCGGCTGACGATCATGTCGTTTGGCCACTACGAGCCGCGTGAAGCCGATCGCCACGCCCCGAAGGTGATCCTCCTCGACGCCCACAACGCCGTGGTGCGGGACGACACCAAGCACTGACGCTCCGGCGGTGTGCGGTGCAGGCACTGGGGGATCGTCGCGGCGGGCGCGCCTCGCGTGAGTGCAAGAACGACCGGTCCAAAAAAAATTGCCTGGCCCCGGTACAGGCACCGGGGCCAGGCATCCATTGCGACGTTGCTCGGCCGGGGGAACCTCCGGCCGATGCCGATCAGAGCGGCTCGGCCTGGATCGCCTTTCCTTGGAGCTTTTCCGGAACCTTCCCCGCCTTCGGCGGCCCCTTCACGCCGGGCGCCTTCACCGCCGGAGCGGGAGCCGCGGCCGGAGCGGCAGCGGCAGCAGGGGCAGGGACGGCTGCAGCAGCCGGTTCAGCGGCCACCGGAGCACTGCTCACCTTGCCCGGTTTCGGCACCCCCTGCACGGCAGGTGCGGCAGCGGCAGCAGCAGGAGCGGCGGCCGCCGGGGGCGCAGCCGCCGGCTTGGGAGCCTCTGAGCAACCGCTCAGCCCCGCAGCCGCGAGAGCTAGACCGGCTGTCATCACCGCACACCAAACGCAATTCACTCGCACGTCAGACTCCTCCGGAGCGATAGCACTCGTTTTTTCGACCCTGTTTCGACGGCGAGGAGGAGGCCCACCGGGCTGCTCCACGCACAAAGCCGCTCCGGCACCGCGCCGGACCGGCCATTCCACCCCCAGTTTGTTTTCCCAGCGGGCAGGCGGCCAGCCCGGATGGGGCTGGCCGCCGCCGCGGACACATTCCGAGTCAGTCGATCGAAGTGTTGAAGACCTGGCCATCGGCACGCCCGGCGAGCTGGAGCAGCGTCAGCGGGTCGGTGTCGACGGCGATAAACTTCACCGAGCCGTCAAGCATCGTGTAGCCGATGAGGCCGCCGGAGTGCATGCTGCTGAAGCGGTACCAGGTGCGGTCGGCGGGGTTGTAGCGGCTGCCGCCGAACGAGGTCGTCATCCAGTGCATCGGCATCGCGCCGCACATGTACGACATCGCATACGTCCGACCCGAGCCCTTCACACCGGAACTGCTGCCGTCCGCGTTGTAGAAGCCCCCCGTCACCTCACCGAAGGCCAGCACCTTCGAGGTGCCGTCGATCGAGTCCTTGATCGCGCCCGCTTCGCTGGGCCGGAAGACACCCTTGTAGATGTCAGCTTCGGGACGACCGATGTAGGACCCGTCGAGCTCGAGCCGACCGGCAACGCCGAGGTAATTGGTGACATGGTGGTTGGTGACGATCGGATCCGGCGCCTCGTCGTTGAGGACGTAGCTTGCGCCCCCGGCCGGGTCGACAGTCATGAACAGCGTGAATTCGGAGGAGCCACCGGTCTTGCGAACCGCAGCGGCGTTATCCGAGGGGCACTGGAGGCCACCGATAGGGGTGCCGGTGACGGCATTGACCTGGGGATAGACCCAGTAATTTTGCCGCTTCGGATCGGAACCGTTGCCGGGGCCGGCGAAATCCGCCGGGTTCATCCTCATGCAGGTTGGAAACGGACTGTAGACCTGGGTCTGCTCCATGTAGGGCATGAGATAGATCAGATGCCCGACCACCGTGTAGTCGTTGTTGCCGCTGAACAGGTCGGGGAAATTCTTCGGGACAATCTGACTCGGGGGCAATTTCTTCGTGGCCGACTCGTAATTGAGCAGCGACAGCCCGAGTTGCTTCATGTTGTTGGAGCAGGCACTGCGACGGGCGGCCTCACGCGCCGCCTGCACGGCGGGGAGGAGAAGGCCAACGAGCGTCCCGATGATGGCGATGACGACGAGAAGTTCGACGAGCGTGAACCCTTGACGGCCTTTCGACGCGCTTGTCGAACCCTCGGAAAAGAAGCGGCTGCAAAGCATGACTTCACCCCGATGGAAGGAAAGGAAAAAGATGAGAACGATGCTCCCCCGAGTCGTTCGGGAGAGCGATGGTGATCGATCCGCCACGAGAACGGATCATCCTGTCAGCAAGCCACGAACATCTGTGAATCAAAGAAGATGAATCGGCGGAAATGAATCGAAGGAGACGATCAAAGGATGGATCAGAAAAAGGGGTGAGTCGAATCCGCCCCACCCCCGGAAGACCTCATCGGCACAGGCGTGGATTGGCGACGATCCTTCAGCCCCCCCCACAGCCCACAAGAATCCCCCCTAAGAGAGTACTTGTGAGAATTTGATGTGGCAATGTCTTGGCCCTCGTTTCCATGAGGTTTTCATCGATCCAGGACAATCCAGGGCCACCACCCGGCAGGGCTCCGGCACGCCCGCTGGCATTCCTCGCCACACGATCGGAAAAGTCGACTCAACCTCTCCGATCACACCCACGAACCGGTCCTGAAGGCTCGCTTGGCCGGCTCTCGTGGCCGGCCGATCCCTGCGGTCGCCTCACACGTTTCTCACAGAATGCAAAGGGCGGGCCAGAGGCGGAGGAAAAATCCCGGCTGTGGCGACAGGCTGCCGGGAAAACGTACCGGCCCACCGAACCTACCCTGAAACAGGGAACAGAGCGAGCAAAAAGCGTTGCAAATTGCTTCAATCCCCCCTCTGGAGAGAGCCGCTTCTGGCACGGCAAGCGACAAAAACACCCCCCGGCGGGCGGCGATCGCGCATGCGGCAGGCAGGGGATGCGTAGTTCTTGGGCAGTGCCGAGGGGGAGCCAGAGAAACGTGATGCCTGAATCCTGAGCCTGCTCCCCGAACGAAGCCCAGAGGCTGGTGGGCGGCTGACAGACCACCAACCCCATCAATGCCGCTGAGTTGCCGCCAGCACCAAGAGCATTTCCAGATAACTCCGCCGTTCCGGCTGGTCACATCCAAGCTCGACGGCAAACGTCTCCAGATCGGCAAGCGCCCCCGACACCCCGCCTTCGTCGGCGAGGATTTCGAGTTCGAGAAAGTCGCCGAGCCCGACGACATGGTCGATCACCACCTCGACCTCCCCTCCCCCCCAAGGGACGCGGGCCTTCCGCCGGCTCTTGGCCACTTCCGCCACCTGGCGGAACCCGAGCGCTTCCAGAAGGGCCGTCCAGTCCGCGAGCGTGGCAAGCGCCCCAGCAGTTGGAGGCGACGGGAGCAGCGGAAGTTCGATCTCCCGCCTCGTCTTTCCACGGTCGCCGATCCGTGGTCCTTTCCAGGTGATCGCCACGGAGTCCCCCTCGCGGCGCAACCGCAGGGCCTCGTCGGTGCGGGCGAAGTCGCGGCAGGGATGGGAGAAATACCGGTCGACCTGTTCCGCAGGGGGATGAAAGCGGGCGGCGAGCCGGCCAACTACCTCCTCGATAGGGCCGCGATCGGCCAACGGATACTTGAGCTCCACCTCGTACACGACTCCCCCCGTAGACTTTATCGCTGACTTTCCCCTGCTGCTCCCCGGCACAGCCCCTCCTTCAGGTCGAGTTGCATGATAGCCCGCGTGGATCGCCCCCACTCCCGCTTCTTCCATTGCCTGGTGGCAGGCGCGGTGTCATGGCTCACCCTGGCAATTGCCGGATGTGGTTCCGGGGCGACCACCCATCCCGCGGTCGGCCGGGCTGTCGGCAGACTTCCCCTGGTGTCGCTTGCCGACGGGGATCGCCCGGCGCCGACCTTCGTCGGCCATGTCACCCTGCTCAACTTCTGGGGCACCTGGTGCCCTCCCTGTCGGCGCGAGCTCCCCGGCCTGGGTCGGATCGCCACCCGCCTCGCCGACAGCCCGCGATTCCAACTCGCGGCCATCTCGTGTGGCGCGGGGGGCCCCGACGACCTCGAGGAGCTCGCCACCGAGACGAACCGATTCCTGACGCGGGAACGGATCGCGATCGAACCCTGGGCCGATCCACGCGGCCTCGCCCGGATGCTCTTCGCGGATGGCTACGGCTTCGAGGCCTTTCCGACCACCTATCTGATCGGCAGCGACGGCCGCGTTGTCCGAGTCTGGAGCGGCTACCGCAGCCGCGACGAGGCCGACATCGCGGCCGCGGTCATCGACGCCCTCAGGGGCACTGGCCAGGAGGATTCGAGGCAGGAGCCTGCTGCGACCGCGCCGTCAGGCTCGCCAGCCGGGCGATGAATCGCGCGGCGGCCCCGGCCGGGTCGACGGCACCGGTGATCGCCGCCGCCACCGCCACGCGGCTAAACCCGAGGGGAACAAGAGCGTCGATCCGCTCGATCGTCACCCCTCCGATGGCAAAGGCAGGGAGGCCGATCGTTGCCCCCACCTCGGCAAGAAACTCCGCCGGCGCGTGGCTAGCGAAGGCCTTCGTCGTGGAGGGGAAGCAGGGGCCGACACCGAGATAGTCGGCGCCGCCGAGCACGGCGTGACGCGCCTCGGCGACATCATGCGCCGTGCTTCCTACGACGGCCGCCGGCCCGGTGACACGGCGGACGCATTCGAGGGGCAGGTCATCAGCCCCCAAGTGGACCCCATCGGCACCGATGGCCAAGGCGATGTCGGGGCGGTCGTTGACGATCACCAGGCTGTCGCCTTGCGGTCGAAGCCTGCGGGCAAGTTCGACCGCCCGTCTCCCCCGGCCGACAATCGCCTTGGCAGTGAGCACTTTGTCGCGGATCTGGATCATCCTCACTCCAGCCTCGAAGAGGCTGCCGACGAGTGTCGTGAACGCCCGCTCCTCCTCGCAGCCGTCGACGAGGACGCACAGCGAGATGCCCTCGAGCCGGTCACGAGCGCGCGTCACCCCCAGCGCCGCACGTTCCAGCGTGTAGAGACGGTACCGCAACTGCTCGAAGCGGGGGGCCAGCTCCGGCCGGAGCAGGAGCGAGCATTCCTGCAGGCTGCGGAGGGCCTGCTGACTGCGGGCGGCGTTGGCGGCAACGAGGTCGGCAGGGGAACGCCGTGCCAGCGCCCCCACCGGGCCGACTCCAGGGCCGACATCGCCGGCCACGTCGCGAAGCGCCACCCGGGCGGCGAAGCCGTCGGTAGCGAGCAGGTCGGCCAGATCGTGGCGGAGCCCCTTGGCAAGCGTGGTGAGGTGGGGATCGTCGAGCACGAATCGAAGCACATCCTCGATCACCCGCAAGCCCTCACCGGCCCGGTTGGCCGAGGCGTCGAGAGCCCGCCAGACGCCGGAAGAGCCTCCCTCCGGTCCGGATGGTGAAGAGGGAGCGACAGCAGGGAACGGTTGGCGATCGGGGGGGTTCATGCCGCTGTTTTACCCGCGCCGAGAGGGAAAAGCCGGCCGCCGCTGGTGGTCAGGGATGACTTTTCCCAAGGGACCGTCCAGGCACCAGTTCGACTTGGCCGGCTGGAGGAGTGGCCCTACACTCCCGCCCCTGCCTCTGGCCCTGTTCGGGGCCGTCGAACTGCCCCCAGACAAACGCCTTGACCGGAGTGGCCGTGACCTCCACTCGCTACCTGACGCTCCTCTGGCCGGGGCTGCCCTGGCTCTGGCTCCGGGGGAGTGTTGCCGGGCTCGTCCTCGCCCTCGCCTTCGGCGTGGCGTTCGACGTGGCGATCCTCCTCACCTGGGTATGGACGGAGTTGGTGGGCACCGAGTTCATCCTCGGGCTGTGGGCGGCGACGGCGGCGATCTGGGGCATCGCCACACTCTCCGCGGTGACGACGTTCCCCCCTCCTCTTCCCACCGGCCGGAACGAAGCCGCCGAGGCGTTGTTTGTCGCCGCCCGCGACGCCTACCTGGCGCGCGACTGGCTGGCGGCCGAGACCAAGCTCCGTGGGCTTCTCGTCGTCGCCCCCACCGATGGCGAGACGCAGCTCCTCCTCGCCACGCTCCTCCGCCGCGTCGGCCGGCGCGCCGAATCGAGAACGGCGCTCGATCTCCTGGCGCGGAGCGATGCCGGCGCGCCCTGGCTGGGGGTCATCCGCCGTGAACTGGCGCGGCTCGGCACCGCCGACGCCGCAGCCACCGCCCCGCCTCATCCCCAGACAGCGATCGACACCGCGGAGGCCCCTGCCTGGGAGGCACCTGAGCAGGTCGTCCTTCCCCTTCCGACGGTGGCTGTTGCCCTCCCGACCGACCGCCGTCAGGCCGCCTGACTGTCCGGGGGCCGAGGCGCTGAAGGACGGATCCTGTTTTTAAAAAACGCGGCAGCGAACCACTTCCCCTCGACCCGCGAACAGTTCCTGGCGGCGGCCGGGGCTTTCCCCCGGGATCCGCCGTCGATTCGTCTCCCGGGAGGCCGGCTGGGTTTGCCGGCACCACACGTTCCCCCCGTCTGTCCGCGGCTCGGTGCCCCAAAACCCGATCCCCGGCAGCCCCCCCCCGGCCAGTTTCGGGTGTATGCCTAGAATTCCCGGCGGGATTTGGCGTAAGGTTTGCACCGTCATTGAGGGTGGTGCGGAGGCTGCCATTTCCGGCAGTCCCGCGCGTCCCTGCTCTTCGAGGAAGCCCCATGTACGAGCGTTTCACCGATCGTGCCCGGAAAGTGATGCAGCTGGCCAACCAGGAGGCCCAGCGGTTCAACCACGAGTACATCGGCACGGAGCATGTCCTCCTCGGGCTCATCAAGGAGGGGAGTGGTGTCGCCGCCAACGTGCTCAAGAACCTCGACGTCGACCTGCGGAAGATCCGCATGGAGGTCGAGAAGCTCGTCCAGAGCGGCCCCGATATGGTGACGATGGGCAAGCTCCCCCAGACACCTCGGGCCAAGAAGGTGATCGAGTACTCGATGGAGGAGGCCCGCAACCTCAACCACAACTATGTCGGCACCGAGCACATCCTCCTGGGGCTCCTCCGCGAACAGGAGGGGGTGGCGGCACAGGTGCTGATGAATCTCGGGCTCAAGCTCGAGGATGTGCGTGAGGAGGTGCTCAACCTCCTCGGCCATGGCATGGAGGGCGAAGG
>CANGIH010000013.1 GCA_947453875.1 Planctomycetaceae bacterium
AGGGGCCGGTGCGGGTCTGCCTCCTGTCGCGGATCAGTCCGATGAAGAACGTCCGGTACGCGATCGAGGTCGTCCTCCGGCTCCGCCGACCGGTGGAGTTTTCGATCCATGGCCCGATCGAAGACCGGGCCTACTGGGAGACATGCCAGCCGTTGATTGCGGCGGCGCCGGCCGGTTGCCGGATCGAATGGAAAGGAGAGGTTCCTCCCGACCGGGTCCGCGACACGATCGCCAGTTCAGACCTCCTCCTCTTCCCGACCCTCGGCGAGAACTTCGGGCATGTGATCTTCGAATCGCTCGCTGCTGGCGTTCCGGTCCTTGTGAGCGACCGGACACCCTGGCGCGATCTCGAAGCGCGGGGCTCGGGGTGGGTCCGATCGCTCGATGATCCCCAGGGTTTTGTCGGGGTGATCGAATCGGTGGCCAGTTGGGGCGATTCGGAAAGGCGTGCGGCGCAGTTGGCTGCCCACGCGCATGCCCTGGAGGTGTCGCGATCGGCTGCCGTCCTCGGTGCCAACCGCGATCTGTTTGCCGCCCCACGGCGAGATTTGTGGGGGGCAGGCTGAGGCACAGGCAGTCGGTATTCTCGCGCCTCAGGCCGCAGGATGGTATGCTCCGGCCGCGCGGGGGGCTTGTGAAAGTTCCGGGGGCTCTCCGCCCATGCGTTCCGTTGCCCGGAGTCTGACCCGTCCGAGGAGGCCTGCCATGCGTCGCGTCACCGTCCTGTTTGCCCTCGTCGCCACCCTCGCCGCCGGCTCGATCCGCGCCGCCGACGACTATGCCTACGACCTTGTCCATTCGTCGGTGAGCTTCAAGGCCCGGTTCCTCGAGATCAGCTGGATCCATGGCCGCTTCAACGATGTCGCCGGGAAATTCTCCCTCGACCGTCAGGATCCGACGAAGTCGACCTTCGAGCTCTCGATCAAGGCCGACAGCGTCGATACCGCCAACGCGGCCCGCGACGAGCACCTCCGCCAGCCCGACTACTTCGACACCAAGCAGTTTCCCACGATCGACTTCAAGAGCACGAAGGTGAAGGCGATCCCCGATGGCTATGAGGTGTCGGGCGACTTCACGATGCACGGCGTCACGAAGCCTGTCACCATCAAGCTCCTCGGCGGCAAGGAGATCGAGGCGATGGGGAAGAAGCGGGTTGGCTTCGCCACCGAGCTGAAACTGAAGCGGAGCGATTTCAACTTCGACAAGGGACAGATCGGCGCGATCGGCGACGAAGCGATCATCATCATCGACTGCGCCGGGCAGCGGGACTGACCCGGTGCCAGATGGGGTCGGCCTCGTTCGGGCGGCGGCATGCGGATTCGGCGTCGCGTTCGCCCTCGGCACCGTGGGAGCCGCCGTCTCGCGCCGCGAGCCGGCACTTGCCGGCGTGGCCGTGCTCGTGGCGTGCGTGTGGGGGGGGATCGCAGGATTGCTCGCGCTGCCGGCGATCCCCTCGCTCCCCCCCGCCTCCGGGCTCGATCGCTTTCTCCTCATCCTCCTCCCCGTGGCGCTTGCGATCGAGGCGGAGGCGGCGGCGGGCTGGCTCGACGGCTTCTGGCTGAGCGTCGAGCGGGCCTTGGTGGCCATGGTCGCCATGCCGGTGCTGCTCCACGGATCGGTGTGGCTGACGGGAGGCAGCCAGCGGGTGTGGGTCGGCATGTTCGCAGCCGCATTCGTCCTCTGGGGCGCATGGGAAGGGACGGCCGGTCATGTTCGCGCGACTGGCGACCGGCTCGTCGCGGCCGTGACTGCCGTCGCCCTGCTGGCTGCGGGGCTGGCGATCATGCTGGCCGGGTGGCTGAAGGGGGGCGTGGTGGCGATCCCTCTGGCTGCGGCATTCGGCGGGGCCACCCTGGTCGCCGGTGGCACGGGCTTCGCACGCCTGGGCACGAAGGCGGGGCTGGCCGGGCTGTCGTCGGCAGGGATCGTGGCACTCTTTGGCCTTGTCGTCATCGGCCGCTGTTTCGGGCGGCTGGGGACGGCATCGGCGGCGCTCCTTCTGGCAGCACCGCTGCTCGTGGCGATCGCCGACGGGCTTGCCCGATCGCTCCCCGACACGGTCGGGGCGCGGCTTGTCCGTTCGACCCGCTATCGCCTGCTGCTTGCCGCAGTGCCGCTGGTGATCGTGCTGGTGGCGGCGAAGGCTGAGTTCGACTCGACACTCGGGCGGCTTCTGGTGACGCCGGCCCCTTCAGCCGCTGCTGAACCGTAGGCAGTGCCAGTCGTCGATCGCGGTCACGAGCGGCGCGACGCCGAGGAGCGAACCGTAGCGATCGACCACCTCCGCGATGTCGGCGGCAAGCAACCCGGAGAGGACGAGCGTTCCCCCCCGACGGACCCTCCCCGTCAGGGCCTCGGCATGCGCCAGGAGAACCGGGGCGACGATGTTGGCCAGGACCAGATCGGAACTGACGGGGGGGCCGAGCGCGTCGAGCGTGACCGCGAGGCGGAGCCGATCGGCCACGCTGTTGAGACGGGCGTTGTGACGGATTGCGTCGTGGACACGGGAGTCGATCTCGACGGCATCGACCGCCAGTGCCCCGCGGACTGCCGCCGCGATGCCGAGAATCCCGGATCCGGCACCGAAATCGAGGACATGCCGGATCGGTTCCCCCCCGAGCGGGCAGGCCACCGCCAGCGCCGCGAGGCACAGCCGGGTGGTGGCATGCACCCCGGTGCCGAATCCGATGCCAGGCTCAATGACGAGAGTCGACGTCTTCCCCGCCGGGGAGTCGCCGGGAGCGCCTGGCGAAGGTGTGGTGATCTCCCAGGGCGGTTGGATCGTCCCGAATCCGGCGACATCGATCGCCTTCTGGCCGGCGCGGAATTCCGCTTCCCAGTCGCGCTGTGCCTCACGCCGGATGCCGCGGACGGTGCAGCCTGGCATCGCGCCGAGACGGGCGGCGGCGATCCGGGCGCCAGACTCGTCGCTGAACCACAAGGCGGCGGCCGTGACATCCCTCGCCGCCACCCAGTCACGGTTGGGATCGCCTGCCGCGGCATCGATCACCATGGGATTGTCGGTGATGCCCTCCGCGAAGGCCTCCAGGGTGTCGAGCGTGCCTTCATGCACTCCACACAGGCCGGTGTCGTCGAGCATCTCCCACAGGGCTTCGAAGAAGTCGCTGCGCGGCAGCGGTTCGCCGGGGGGGATCGTGACCTCGCTGGCGACGGCGACATCGACGACCCAGCAGGGAGCGACAGGGGTTTTCATCGGGGATTTCCAGGGTGCACCGGCCGTGACGCCCTCAATCGGGGAGCGTAGAATTGTTCTTTCGGCCCGCCGGTTCCAAGGGGGCGAGCAGAATTGTCCGTTGAAAAAGTCATGGCTGATTTTTCCACTCGGGTGTCAACCCCCGCATCCGGCGGCGGCGCTTCATCAACGGTCTGCCAAGAACCTGTCCGGGGAGTGACCATGGTACGAACCGTTCGGAGATGCCGCCTCCCCGTCGCCTTGCTGCTGGCGTGGATCCCCACCCATCTCGTGGTCAGTCCGGCGACCGCCGATCCGGCCCCGCTGTCGTTCGCCACCGACATCAAGCCACTCCTCTCCAATCGCTGTCTGCGGTGCCACGGGCCAGACGAAGCCACCCGTCAGGGCGGAGGAGAGGGGGGACTCCGGCTCGATACCTTCCAGGGTGCGACTGCCGATCTCGGGGGGCAAAAGGCGATCGTCCCGGGCGATCCCGACTCGAGCGAACTGATCGCACGAATCACGTCCACCGACCCTGCCACCGTCATGCCTCCCCCGGACGGCGGAGAGCCGTTGTCGGCCTCGCAGATCGAGGCGTTCAAGGCTTGGGTACAGGCGGGGGCGGGGTATGAGAAGCACTGGTCATACGTGCCGCCGGTGCGGCCTGAGGTGCCGGCCGTGAACCATGCCGACCGGGTTCGTAACCCGATCGATGCCTTTGTTCTGGCCCGCCTCGAGGCCGAGGGGATCGCCCTGCAGCCGGAAGCGGATCGGGCAGTCCTTGCCCGTCGCCTCGCCCTCGACCTGACCGGACTGCCGCCGACCCCCGAAGAGGTCGATGCGTTTGTCGCCGATCAGGCCGCCGATGCCTACGAACGGTATGTCGACCGGTTGCTCGCCCACGACGGTTATGGGGAGCACCAGGCGCGGCAGTGGCTCGACCTGGCACGGTACGCGGACAGCGCCGGCTACGCCGACGATCCGCCGCGCACGATCTGGGGTTTCCGTGACTGGGTGATCCGCGCGTTCGACGCCAACATGCCTTTCGATCGGTTCACGACACTCCAGTTGGCGGGTGACCTGCTGCCCGGCGCCGGCCCGGACGAGCGGATGGCGACCGCCTTCCACCGCAACACGATGACCAACACCGAGGGGGGGACGATCGACGAGGAGTTCCGCACCGCAGCCATCGTCGACCGGGTGAACACTACCCTCGGCACATGGATGGGGACGACGATCGCCTGCGCCCAGTGCCACAACCACAAATACGATCCCCTCTCACAGCACGATTTTTTCCGGATCTACGCGGTGTTCAACAACACGGCCGACGCCGACCGAGGCGACGATACGCCGCTCCTCGAGTTTTTCACCCCCAAGCAGGAGGCGGAACGGGCGCGGATCATGGCCGAGGCGGCCGGGAGCGAGGAGGTGCTCGCCACCGACACCCCAGCGATCAGTGCGGCGCGTGATGCCTGGGATGCCGCCTTTCCGCGCGAGGTCGTCTGGACGAACGCCCGCCCTCTCGCCGCCGAGGTATCAGCCGCACCCGCCGGTGGATCGCCTCCAAGCCCGGCGACGATCGATGCCGATGGCACGATCCACTTCGCCGCGACCGGTGCCCGGGGAGAGTCGCGGATCGAGGTTCCGCTCGCGGGGACACTGGCCGCGGTGAAGTTCGAGTTTCCCGGTGACGCTGGATTGCCGGGAGGCTCCTCGGGGCACGCCGGGAATTTCGTCCTCACCGGGATCTCAGCCCGGCTCGAGCCGGTGGACGGGATGGCGGCTCCGCGCGGCAGGTTCGTGCGGATCGAGCTCCCCGGTCCCGAGAAAATCCTCTCGCTGGCGGAGGTAGAGGCCTTTCGTGGCGGAGAGAACGTCGCCCGTGGCAAGCCGGCCACGCAGGTGTCGACGACCCATGACGCCCCCGCCGCGAGGGCCGTCGATGGTGTCACGGAGGGGGGCTTCTTCGTCGCCAACTCAGTCACCCACACCGCCACGCAGGCCGACCCTTGGTGGGAGGTCGATCTCGGTGCCGATGAACCGATTGAGCGGCTCGTCGTCTGGAATCGGACCGACAGCGGGGTGGGGACGCGCCTGGCTGGCGCCCGTGTGATCCTGCTCGATGCCAATCGCCAGCCGGTCTGGCAGACGACCCTGGAGACGGCACCGGCGACGAATGTGTCACTGGCTCCGGCCGGGGGGCGCGAGGTGGCGCTTGCGGTCGCCTTCGCGAGCCGCTCGCAGGAGGGCTTTCCCGCCATTCGCGTCCTCGACCCCGTCGACGAGAAGAAGGAACTCGATGGAGGCTGGGCGCCGGGCGGGGCGGCCCCCGCGACGCTCGTCGTGGCGCCGGTCGATCCGGTGGCTGTGAAGCCTGGTGAGCGGCTCGTGCTCTCCCTCCGGCAGCGATCGAAGCATGACAACCACACAATCGGGATCGTCCGGGTGGGGATTTCCGCGGAGCCACGCGTGAAGGAATGGGCCGCGGTGCCGGCCGACGTGGTCGCGATCCTCGTCAAGCCTTCCGCGGAGCGCTCCGACGCCGAGCGGATCAGGCTTGCCGATCACCACCGTCGTGTCGTCGCCATCGAAACAGCGCCCGCCCGCGAGCGACTCTCGGCGCTGTCTTCCGAATTGGCCGCCATCAAGCCGGCGAAGCTGCCGGTGATGGAGGAGTTGCCGGAGGGGCAAAGGCGGGTGACAAAGCTCCAGCACCGCGGCAATTGGCAGGATCTCGGCGACGAGGTGAGCGAGGGGGTGCCCGACGCATTCGCGTTGCCGGCCGCCCCGTCGGCGAACGGTCGGATCGACCGGCTGGCGTTGGCGAAGTGGCTTGTCGATCCAGCCAATCCGCTCACCGCACGGGTGACGGTGAATCGTCTCTGGGAGCGGCTCTTCGGCACGGGCCTGGTGTCGACCAGCGAGGAATTCGGCAGCCAGGGGGACCTGCCGAGCGATCCCCGGCTCCTCGACTGGCTGGCGGTCGAACTCGTGGCCCGCGGCTGGGACACGAAAGCGATCCTTCGCGAGATCGTCACCAGCGCCACCTACCGGCAATCGTCGAAGGCTGCTCCGGAGGTCGCCGCCCGCGATCCCGACAACCGGCTCCTGGCCAGCGGCCCGCGCGTCCGGCTATCCGCCGAGGTGATTCGCGATCAGGCCCTCGCTGCAGCGGGGCTGTTGTCGCGGAAGAAGGGGGGGCCGAGTGTCAATCCACCCCAGCCGAGCATGGGGCTCTCAGCGGCGTTCGGCGGTGGCATCGACTGGCAGACGAGCCAGGGGGAGGACCGCTGGCGGCGTGCCCTCTACACGACCTGGCGGCGCAGCAACCCCTATCCCTCCATGGCGGCCTTCGACGCCCCCAACCGCGAGGTCTGCACGATACGCAGGCCACGTACGAACACGCCGCTGCAGGCGTTGGTCACCCTCAACGATCCGGTTTACATCGAGGCGGCGCAGGCCCTCGCCCGGCGGATGGTGACGGAAGGGGGCCCCACCGACCACGAACGCGTCATTCGCGGTTTCCGACTGGTCCTCTCGAGGATGCCGACGCCCATCGAGATCGTCAGGCTCGTGCAACTCCACGCTGATTCGCTCGCCGAATACCGGCACAGCGCGGAGGAGGCACGGAAGATGGCGACCGAACCGCTCGGTCCGCCCCCGCAGGAGTCGGCCGATCTGGCCGATCTGGCCGCCTGGACGGTGGTGGCCAACGTGATGCTCAATCTCGACGAATCGTTCATGTGCCCATAGCTGTCCGATGACAAAGCCATCCATGGCGATTGTCCACTTGGTCGGCCGGTAGAAACGGCGAGGGTTTCTGCGGTCGACTGGCATCGCGTCCGGCGATGCAGCACGTTCCCCACCGCCTGCGAGCAAAGGACGACCACGATGAATCCGATCCTCGAACAGAAGCTTCTTGCCACGCGGCGCCACCTCCTGGGCGCGATCGGGGGAGGCATCGGCGGAATGGCACTCGGGTCGCTGCTCGGGCAGCGAGGTATGGCCGGCGAAGCGACTTCGGGCAACTTCCTTCCGATCGATCCGCTCGCTCCGCGCGTGCCCCACTTCACGCCGAAGGCGAAGCGGATGATCGTCATCCATCTCACCGGCTCGCCCCCCCATCTCGACCTCTATGACCATAAGCCGGAGCTCGTGAAGCATTCCGGAGAGGAATGCCCAGCCGAGACGATTCGCGGAAAGACGTTCGCCTTCACCAGCGGTACGCCGAAGCTCCTGGGGACGCCGAGGAGCTGGCAGCGTTGCGGGGAAAGCGGCATGGAGCTTTCCGACGCGATCCCGAATCTCCAGCGTGTGGCTGACCGTCTCTGTCTCGTGCGGAGCATGCACACCGACCAATTCAATCATGCTCCGGCTGAATTGCTTCTCTACACCGGTGCCGCCCGGTCGGGCCGGCCGAGCCTCGGCAGCTGGGTGAGCTACGGCCTGGGAAGCGAGAACCAGGATTTGCCCGGGTTCGTCGTCCTCATTTCGTCGGGTGTCCAGCCCAACGGCGGCACGAGCAGTTTTGGATCAGGCTTCCTGCCGAGCGTCTATCAGGGCGTGCAGTGCCGCTCGCAGGGGGATCCGGTCCTATACGTTTCCGATCCCCCGGGCATGGACCGGAAAATGCGTCGCCGGAGTCTCGACGCCCTCAAGGATCTCAACGAGCTGCAGGCACGGGAACTCGGCAGTCCGGAGACGCTCACGCGGATCGCGCAGTACGAGCTCGCCTACCGGATGCAGTCGAGCGTTCCGGAGGTGATGGACATCTCCCGCGAGCCGGCGAGTGTCTTGGAGGCTTACGGGGCGAAGCCCGGGCAGGCGAGCCTCGCCAACAACTGTCTCCTCGCCCGAAGGTTGGTGGAGCAGGGAGTGCGGTTTGTGCATCTGTTCGACTGGGGATGGGATTTCCACGGCACCGGACCGGGCGAGGACATCCGCGACGGATTGACCAAGAAGGGAGCGACGTTCGACAAGCCGGCGGCGGCACTCATCGAGGATCTCGAGGCCCGCGGTCTCCTCGACGACACCCTCATCCTCTGCACGGGTGAATTCGGTCGGACCCCCTTCCGCGAAGGGCGCACCGCCGGTGGCGACATCCTCGGCCGCGATCACTTTCCCGACTGCTACTCGGTCTGGATGTGCGGTGGCGGCACGAAGCCGGGGCATGTCCATGGGGCGAGCGACGATCTCGGCTTCAAGCCAGCGGTCGATCCGGTCCATGTCCATGACCTCCAGGCGACGATCATGCACCTCCTCGGCTTCGACCACACGAAACTTACCTGGCGGTTCCAGGGCCGCGACTTCCGGCTCACCGACGTCCACGGGACGGTCCTTCGGTCGCTTCTGGCGTGAGTGGCATGGCGATGGAAAACGGGCGACGGTGGCTGACGCTGGCCGTCATCGCGGCCTGGATGCTGGTGGGACGAGGTGTCGAGGGAATGGCCGATGGCGCGGCCGCTCGGCCGAACGTCCTCTGGTTCGTCGTCGATGACATGTCGCCTGACTTCTCCTGCTACGGCGGGAGACTCGTCACCACGCCGAACATCGATCGGCTGGCCAGCGAGGGGACGCTCTTCGAGCATGCCTTCACGACGGCGCCGCGGTGGGGCCCGATGACGTCGATCTACCGCCGTATTGCCCACGCGACCCGGTCCTCCTCGGGCGGCCTGCCGTGACTCCGGCCCGAAGCCCGAATCGATGTACGACAGCGACATGGAGGTCTATGTCGGCGCTGGCAAGCCGGAAGTGGAGAGGACCATCGCCACGATGAAAGCCCGGGAGCTGGGGAAAGGAGCCGGCAGCGCGGCCCGCCCCGATCCTCATCCGCGGAACCGGTCACCGAAATTCATCTTCCGTCGGCGGGCGCCGAGCACTACCAGACCGGAGGCGTGCTAGGGCGATCAACCCCGGAATCACGAGGATCCAGCCGCCGCCGTTCAAGAAATCCTGGGCCGGGAGCGGCAGGTGACTCGTGACCGGATCGAGGAGGTCGTAGGCCGGCTGGAGCCGCTCGTTGAAACCCTTCCAGTATCCCCACACGCGGCGGATCGCCGGGCCCTCGTGCGCCCCGAGAGCCTCGATGCGCTGCTGGAGGCCCGGGAGACCGTCCGGGGCCGCCGCCGCAGCCGCCGCGCGACGGTTCGCGGCGGCTACTCGGCGTGGCACCTTGGCTTCGGCCCCCTTCTCGACGCCGATGACGAAGCTGAAAAGGAGCGAGAGCACCGCCATCGCGAAGATGTTGAGGAACAGCTGACTGAGGAAAACCATCACGCCGAGGCGGAAGGGGATCTTCCAGAGAAGGACCTGAGCGACCCCGCCAGCGCACAGGGCGAACAAAACCGGCAGGTAGCGGATCATCGGCACGTAGCCGAGGACATGCCACTTCAGCCCCATCGGCTCGCGGATCCAGTTGAAGTATCCGTAGTTTGGCGGGAAGGCGATTCCAAGCCGGGGATCCTGCATGAGGCGGGCAAAGAGGTATCCGGAGAGGTCGTAGACGAGGAACAGCGCGATCCACATGACGAGGACCGTTTTCACCGCACCGACGACCGTTCCCGGCCCCTCCTCCGTCCAGAAGGCAGTCGTGCGGATGAGCACGAAGACGGCGACCGGGATCATCAGCAGCCAGTAAAGGATCGAGAGCAGGGTGGAGTGCTCGATGACGGGGATCATGAAGCGTTGTCTCGCTGTGGGGTGAGCGGGGGGGCAGGACGCCGTCGGGGGGAAGCGGTGGGAAACAAGCTCAGCGCACCAGCCCCGACGCCGTGTCGAGGGTGCTCATCCCGCGGAGGGTCAAGGCCACGGCATCGGGGTTTGTCGAGAGGCGGAGCGCCTCGGTGCCACTGATCTGGCCGGCGTTGTAGAGCTCGGCGAGGTGCTGATCAAAAAGCTGCATGCCGTTGTCGCGATTGGCGATCGCCTGTGGAAGGCTCGTGATCCGTCCCTCGAAGATCGCTTTGCTCACCACCGGAGTGTTCCGCATGATCTCGAGCACTGCGAGCCGGCCCTTATCCTTGTTTTTGTGGACCGCCAGCCGCTGGCTGATGATGGCGGTGAGGTTGGTTGCCAGTTCGGTACGGAGCAGCTCGCGCTCGTCCGGCGTGAACATCGCGATGATGCGCTGCATCGTGAACGACGCGTTGGTGGTGTGGATGGTGCTGAAGACGAGGTGACCCGTGTCGGCGGCCTGCAGTGCGATTCGCATCGTCTCGGCATCCCTTAGCTCGCCGACGAGGATCACGTCGGGATCCTGACGGAGGGCGCGTTTGAGCGACTCCGCGAACGACGGCGTGTCGCGGCCGATCTCGCGTTGGGCGACGAGGCTCTTCTGCGACGTGTGGACGAACTCGATCGGATCCTCGACGGTGACGATCCGCAGCCGCCGGGTGCGATTGAGATGATCGATCATCGCCGCCAGCGTGGTGCTCTTGCCGCTCCCGGTCGTGCCCGTCACGAGCACCAGACCGCGATGCTCCTGCGCGATTTCCTCGAGGACCTCGGGCAAACCCAACTCGGCGACCGTCTTGATCCGCAGAGGGATGGAGCGGGCGACGAGGCAAAGGCTGCCCTTCTCGTAGAAGACGTTGATGCGGAAGCGACCGACATCCTCAAGTTCATGGGAAATGTCACAGCTCAGATCGGTGTCCAATCTCCGCAGTTGTGCTTCATCCGCCACCTGCCCGACGAGCGAGCGGAGATCGTCCGCCGTCACCGGTGGGGAATTGAAGGAGACCATCGTCCCCTCGACGCGTACCGTTGGCGGGCTCCCCACCTGCACATGGAGGTCGCTGGCCTTGAACTGGACGGCGGCCTTGAGCAACCGCTGCATCTCCATGATCGATTCTCCTCGTCAACGGTTCGGGATCGTGACCGGGGCCGTTGATCAGCCCGGGCGGGTCGTGATGGCGGCGATCAAACCGGCGCGGTCTCGGACAGGGTTGCCTGCGTGTGGCGATCCTGCCACCAGCGATCGGCCCGGTCTCCATCCCAAGCAGTCGCGCACACGCACGCGCTGAGGGCTTCGGCCACCGCCCGGCAATCGGCATAGCGATCCTGCGGCCGCTTGGCGAGGCAGCGGAGGATCACGGCCTCGAGGTCGTGCGGGAGATCCGCGGCCCGTTCCCGCGGCGGCCTGACAGCTTCCGAGACATGGGCCCGCAGGACATCGGTGGGGGTGTCGTGCTGGAATGGCGGGGCACCGGTGACCATGAAGTGGAGCAGGGCGCCAAGGCCGTAGACGTCGGCCCGTCCATCGATGCGGCGGCCGGCCACGGCCTGCTCCGGGGCGACGTATTCCGGGGTTCCGGCGATGGCCCCGGGATCATGATCGGTGCCCGCCGCATCCCCACCGACGGAACCGAGATCGAGGACTTTCGCCACGTCCCCCTGTCCGGCGAGGCTCGAGACGAGAACGTTCGCGGGATTCAAGTCGCGATGGACGAATCCGAGACGATGGATTTCCGCGAGGGCAGCGCAGATCTGGCGGCCGAGGTAGACGGCCCGTGCCGCGGGCATGGGGCCCGAATCCCGGACGATGTCAGCCACGCAGAGCCCCGGGAGATACTCCATCGCACAGAACATGGTGCCGTCGTCGGTGCGTCCGGAATCGAAGATGGTGACCAGATTGGGGTGGGAGATCCGTGCCGCCGCCTGCACTTCCCTGTCGAAGCGAGCGGCGACATCGGGGCCGCCCGGCCTTGCGAGCTTGAGCGCGCAGGGCCGCTTGAGAAACTCGTGCTCCGCGAGGTACACCGCCCCCCTGCTCCCCTCGTCGAGTTTGCGGAGCAACCGGTAAGGCCCGATGGCGGCATCCCCGTCACCATCGGCACCCGCGCCCCGCAGCCACCAGGCGGCGAGCGTCGCGAGCGCCGCCCCCATGATGAGAAACAGGGCATTGGCCATCACGATCTGATGATTCGCCAGATCGTCCCTGTCGAGGTGGAGGGTTTCGGCGTGGTGGAGGACGATCCCGTGGCAGAGCATCAGGCTGGTCGCCATCGTCGTCACGACCTTGGCTGTCGTGGCCGGGCGCCGGGGCATGAAGATCCCGTAGCAAATCATGAGGAGGGTCACACGCAGCACGCCGTTCTTCTGGACGGCCACGGCATCGACCAAATCGCCGCGGTCGATGAGATCGACGGCGGACATGTACTGCATCAGGAGCATGAACATCATCTCGTAGACGAACACGAACCCCTCGATCCAGAGCAGATGACGGCGTGTGAGATGGATCGGCGAGCGGAGCAGGGCGAACAGGAGCGAGTCCACGACGAACCGGACCAGGAGGGACCACGCTGGCACGTCGGACGCGGATACCACGGCCGATGACGGCCCGGTGAGCTTGATGACGGCGAAGAGGAGCTGAAAGACAGCCAGAAATCCGACCACGGCGGAGAGACGCGACCTGAACGATGAAGCGACGAAGTCTTCCCCGGCCGCCGTTCGGGTCGGGTCGACTGCCGCGGCGCTCGTGTCGGCGGTGCCCTCCGGAGACAGATCGAGGTCGACGATGCCGTCGTCAGACTCCGTATCGAGCAGTGGGCCGGTTGGGTTGTGGGTTGCACGCATCGGTGTTTCCTTCCTGCAGGAGAGGGGGCGTGGTGCGCGGCACCACCCGCCGGTGGCGGGCCCGGTCACTTCGCGGGACCGGAAGGGGGCGGGGGAGTGCCTACCGAACCGGATGGAGGCGACGGTTGATCCGGCGGGGGCCCCTCGCGGAACCACGATCGCGCCTCTTTCAGACGCCCCGCGAGGTCGCCCCTTTGGCCGCCGAGTTTCTCCTCGAGGGTGCCGACCATCCCTTCGACCGAGGCGACGACCGACTCCTCGTTCTCCTTGCCGCCACTGAGCCAAGGCACGAACAGATAGGCGACGCCGACCAGGGCGAGCGTGATCGCTGGAATGCGCATCCGTCCGACCGTGTCACGGTATCGCCGCCAATCAGTCCACAGGTAGTAGATCGTGCAGGGGGGGAGGAGGAAGAGCGCGCCCCTGAGAGGATCCTTGCGGAACGACAGGTTCACCAGGCTGGCGATATCTCCCGCGATTCCGACGAGGTTGAGGATGACGATCGCCCTGACCCCGAGCGCTGCCAGCGTATGCCGGCCGATCATCCCACCAGCGACCGACAGCATGAGGAGGACCAATGACACGGCGTAGCTCGTCTCGCTGATCCAGGTTGTAGTTCGGACCAGCAGATTGAAGAACCAGCGGTAGTACTGGAAGAGTGGCGACGGTTCGGAAGGTTTCGGCCGCGCGGCATGGGGAGGGGCAGGTGCTGCTGCGGGGGGCAGACTGATGTCGAAATCGGTCTCTTCGACTTCCGGAAGCTCGAGCGCCTGCACCCGGACCGGCGTCACGGGGCGGAGCTGGTATGCGCTGCTGGATGTGTCAGCCGCGGGCGCCGACCGGGCCTGAACGGTGGCTGTCGTGCCGCGCTGGGCGGAGGCCGAAGGTGACCGCACGCCCTCCTTCGCTCCTTGTGCGACAGGAGGTGTCCCCTTGGGGCTCGTAGCCGCGACGTGGCGCTGCCGGGGGGCTGGGGCCGGCGGAATGCTGCCGGAGGGCTGTTGCCCTTCCGGAACGGTCACACGGCGACCGCAGGAGCGGCAGCGTCCGACTCGACCTGCCTGCGCCGTGTCGGCCACCAGACGGCTCGCGCAGTGCTGGCATGCAAAGGCGAATTTCAAGGTCGAACCTCCTCGAATCGGGAATGCTGTCGGGTCTGGGGGCAGTCGGCCATTTCGTCGCCCCTCACTCGGCGATCGAATAGACCGTGAGCGTGTCTTGGTCGCGGAGCCAGAGCTTGCCGTCGGCGATCACCGGATGGGGCCAGGCAGGCCGGTCGCTGCGGTTCTCGGGGGTGAATCGGCCCAGTTCCACGTAGCCCCGCGGCGTCGCTTCCACCAGCGCCACCGCCCCCTCCTCGGCACGGAGCACGAGTTTCCCATCGGCCCATACCACCGCCCCCTTCCCCACGGAGCGGTTTTCCCACATCACCTTCCCAGTGCGTACCTCCAGACACTTGAGCACCCCTTCGTCGGTGCCGTAGAGCCAATCGCCGTCGACCACCATCCCGCCATGGTGGCTCTTCATCTCCTTGGTCTGGTAGGCGAGCGTCGCCGCCACCCCCTGCTGTCCTCCGGCGAGCGTCAGCAGCGCACCGCCTGTGCCATAGCCCGACGCACTGAACACGTTCCCCTTCCAGATCACCGGGGAGGAACAGTTGGCCGTGGCGTTGGCCGAGGCATCGTTGCCCCACAGCACCTGCCCGTCGGCAGCCCGCACTCCCACGACCCCCGTGTGGACGAAATTGACATACT
>CANGIH010000014.1 GCA_947453875.1 Planctomycetaceae bacterium
AGGACGGTTTTCAGGAGTCGTTCCGGGGCTGGGCGCCGGAGACACTGGCAAGCTTGGTGGGCACGAGCCGGGGGGCGAGTCGGGGCCGCCTGCCGAGGACGTGGGCGATGTAGGTATTCATGACGGCACGGAGCTCTCCTGCGAGCCCTTCGGCGATCGGCGGATGACCATCGTCCACGCGACGGGCGAGCGACCGGAGTGTCGCGATCGCATCGGCGGAAACCGACACCACCGCCCGCCGTCCCCGCCGGCAGTCGGCACACAGGGCACCGCCATCGAGCATCCCGAAGGCGACGCGGTCGGACGCCGGCAGCGTGATGCGGCACTCGGCGCAGCGGGACAGCGCGGGAGCCTGACCGGCAGCGCGGAGAACCGCGAGTTCGAACCGCACAACCCACGGCCACACGGCCACGTCGGGGCCGTCATGGGACGAGAGGCGCTCGAGCGTCCTGCTGGCGACATCGAACAACTCCGGGTGCGGATCAGCGTCCGCGGTGAGGGCATCGAGCAGTTCGGCCACATACATCCCACCATGCACGGCCGACAGGCTGCGGGCCACGCGGAACCGGCGCTGGAGGAAAGCTTCCGTGAGCAGGTCGAGCCCGCCCGACGATTTGCGGAGGACGAGTACCTGACAGGCCGAAAGCAGGTCAAGGGCGCCGTCGAAAGCGCTCTTTGGCCGCCACGCCCCCTTCGCCAGTGCACGCAGCTTGCCAAACTCGCGTGTGAACAGCGTCACCACGGCGCTGGTTTCCCCGAATGGCACGGCCCGGATCACGACGGCGTGGGCCTTGTCCGCTGCCATCTGGAGTCAATCCGGGGGAGGGAGGCGGGTGACGCGGACGAGGTCGAGCCGGTTGCGTGTGGCGGACAGCACCTCCCACCGCGCCCCATGCGATTCGAACCGTTCGCCCGCCACGGGGATCCGCCCGAGATGATGGAACACGAACCCGCCAACCGTCTCGTAGTCGGCCTCCTCCGGCAGGTCCAGCCCTGTTGCCCGTTTGAGATCCTCGAGGCGGACGGTCGATCGCGCCTCGCAGGCCCCCTCCGACACCGACCGGAGCCCATCGGTGAAGGCCTCGTCATGCTCGTCGGCGATCTCTCCGACGATCTCCTCGAGCGCATCCTCGATCGTCACAAGCCCCGAGACACCGCCGAATTCGTCCGTCACCACGGCGATATGGGTGTGGGTGCGCTGGAATTCCCGCAACAGGCTCTGCACCCCCATCGATTCCGGCACGAAAAACGGCGGCCGCAGGAGCGGACGGAGCGACGGCGGCGCGGCCTCGACGCCGCGGGCCGCGGCGCCGGCCATCTGTGTCAGTAATTCCCGGGAATGGAGGATTCCGATCACGTCGTCCGGGGAACGATCCCAGACGGGCATCCGCGTGTGGGCGCTGTCCGTGGCGACCGCGAGCACCTCCGACCAGGGGGCATGCACCGGAAGCGTGACCATCGCCGTCCGTGGCGTCATGATCTGCGACACCCGCGCGTCGCGCAGGTCCATCACCCCCTCGATCATGTCACGGGCCGCCCCCTCGAGCCGTCCCTCGCGGAGCGCGTCGTCGACGACCTGCCTCACCTCCTCCTCGACCGTCGGCTCGTCAGTGCCACCGGGCCGTCGGCCGAACACGCCGCCGAGGAGATTCCCCAGCCGCGCCACGCCGCCCACGAACGGCTTCACCACCGCCACCAGCGGACGCCATGCCGGCCAGATGGCGACGAGGATCCTGGGACCGAACGTGCGGGCCAGGAGCATCGGCAACGCCACCAGGAGGAGCCACACCACCCCGGTCCACCCGAGGATCGCCGGCAATCGGATTCTGCCAGGTGCCTCCTCGAGGTGCAGGCCACGCCCCGCGGCAAAGGTGGCCATGGTCGCCGCCACCACCACGATCGTGGCCGCGATGAAGGCGACCGGCTCGCTGCCGTCGACGATCTCGTCGGCGAGTTTCGGTGTCCCGCGGTCGTTGCACAGATCGTGGAGCCGGTGCCGGGACGCGCCACGGGCGGCCCGCGCCTGGATCGCCGCGAGGCTGGCGATGACGAGGAACAGCAACCCGGAGAAGACCGGCGTCATCGACGGCTCCGCTTTGCA
Source organism: Planctomycetaceae bacterium (assembly GCA_947453875.1). GTDB lineage: Bacteria > Planctomycetota > Planctomycetia > Pirellulales > UBA1268 > QWOP01. The sequence continues at coordinate 2,102 of CANGIH010000014.1, forward strand.
GGAGCAGGCCGGGGGGTGGCGGGCTTAGCCTCCCCTTTGCCCCGTGGCGGAAGAGGCAACCCAAGCGATGCCATCAGTGTCCGCTCGCGTCGGCGCATCACCTGCCGCGGCCCGGGGGCGAGATCATCGTGGCCGGTGAGGTGGAGGATGCCATGAACGACGTAGTAGGCCGTCTCCGAGCGGGCGGTCCAGCCCACCTGCGGCGCCATCCGCGCGGCGGTCTCGGTGCTGACGACGATGTCGCCACGCAGCACGCCGTCGCTGTCGGGCGCCCCGGCCGGCGCGGAGAGATCGAAGGTGATCACATCGGTGGCGGTGGCATCTCCCATCCACTCGTCGTGGACGCGGGCGATTCGCCGGTCATCGACGAGCAGCACCGACACCTCGGCCGCCTGAATCCCCTCGGCGACCAGCGCCCGGCGAACGAGGCCCACGAGCCAGGATTGGCCGATACGGACGCGGCGCTGCCGGTCGACGAGGTCAACGACCAGATCGGCATGACGGCCGGACCTGGGGGCTGTCGACGGGGAACGCTTCGGGCTGGGCACTAGGCCGTCCTCTGGTCGGGGTACTTCACGCGGCCGTGGTACACCGCCGTCAGGCTCTTCACGAGGCTCTGCTCGATCAACTCGAGCTCCTCGAGCGTCAGGCCGCATTCGTCAAACTGGCCGTCGAGGAGCCGCTTCATCGCGAGATCGTGGACGAGCCCCTGAATGCGGGCCGGCGTCGGTTCGGTGAGGGCCCGGCTGGCGCTCTCCACCGCATCGGAGAGCATGAGCACGGCCGATTCCCGCGTGCTCGGCTTCGGGCCGGGATAGCGGTAGGTCTGCTCGTCGACCCCGCCGCCGTCGGGGTTGGCCTGCTGCCGCTCGGTGGCCCGGCGGTAGAAATATTCCACGAGCGTGGTGCCGTGGTGCTCGGCAATCAGATCGACGATCGGTTGGGGGAGGTTGTACTGCCGGGCGAGTTCCGCCCCCTCCTTCACATGGGCGACGATGATCAGCGTGCTCATCGCCGGCACGAGCGATTCGTGGCGGCTCCCCTGCTGCCCCTGGTTCTCGACGAAGTAGGCGGGCTTGAGCATCTTGCCGATGTCGTGGAAGTAGGCGCCGACGCGGACGAGCAGACCGCGGGCCCCGATCGCCTCAGCGGCGGCCTCGCCGATGCTTGCCACGTTGATCGAGTGGTTGTAGGTGCCGGGAGCCCGACGAACGAGTTCCTGGAGGAGCGGATGGGCGACATCACCGACCTCGAGCAGGCTCAAGTCGGTGAGCACTCCGAAGCTCCGCTCGATGAAGGGGAGGAGGCCGGTCATGAGGAATCCCGCCAGGAGCGTCCAGATTCCGGTGCGGCCCGCCTCGTAGAGAAGTTGGCCCCCGAACGAACGCCCGTCGAGCAGTTCCGCGCCGAGTTGCGTGAGCAGGGCGACGGCGCCGGCCCACAGGCCGACATAGATGAGCTTGCTGCGGCTCCGCAGACGCCCCATCCAGAAGACCATCGCGGCCGAGGCGGCGCAGAGGGTGACGTAATCGACAAGGCCCCGCCCCAGTCCCACCACCACCACCAGCGCCACCTCCGCTGCGAGGAGAAGGGCGAGGTCCTCCTCGTAGGCGATCGCCACTGTCATCGCGAACACCAGCAGCGGCACGATCTCGGCCCGCCAGGCATCCCCCGACGCGAACAGACAGAGGATGACCGTCACCATCGCCAGCCCGATGAGCGTGGCGACATGGCCGAGATCGTCGAGGATCTCGCGGTGGTGCATGTGGATGTAGAAGCCGGCCAACGAAAACATCGACACGAACAATCCGAGCATCGCAAGCACCCGGCCGGCACGCTGCCTGGCGTCCTGCCGGCGGACATACTCGTCGTGCTCATGCCGGAGGAGCGTCATCTCCTCCTCATGCACCGGCTCGCCCGGCGCCGAGAGGATGTCGCCGGCGGCGTAGCGGACGAACTGCTGCGGCGTCTTCTCACGGGCTTCGGTCCGCGCAGCCTGGGTCGCCTCGAGATCGATCTCGAGCGAACCGGCGATCTTCGGCTCGATCCAGGCGAAAACACGATCGGAAAAATCCCCCTTGCCGAGTTCCTCGTCGAGGTAGGCCTTGAGTCGCTCCTTCGCCTCTCCGAGGAGCACGTCGGCGACTTGGACGCGCGACATCTCGGCGGTGTTTCCGATCGGATGGACATCGATCTCGGTCTGGCTCCCCTCGTCGACTCCATGCTGGATCTTCTCGAGGACGCCGGTGGCGAGGAGGTCGGCAAACGCCCTGTCGATCCCTTTGTCGAACTCGAGTTGGAGTTCTTTGGAATCGAGACGGGCGTGGAAGGAATCAAAGGCGGCAATCTGCGCGGCGACCTGCGGATCGACCGGCGCTGGAGCGACGGCTCCCCCGTCAGGGGCAGGCGCGGCTTCGCCGGCGGAGTTGGCCACGGCGGGCTTCGCGTCGTCCGTCGAAGGCTTGGAGAGGGGGTCGTCGGTTCGGGCCGGGAGACGGGTGGCCACATCGGCGGCGTCGGGAGCAAACTCGATCCACGCATCCCCCGAGACGGCGTCGAGTGCGTCGGCGGCCCCGATCTCGGCTGCCCGGTTCTTCAGACCGTCGCGGAGGCGGAGGATCGGGGCGTGATCCTGGGAGTAGACAACCCTCACTTGGGCCGCGGCCCGCTCCTGGGCGGTGCGGGTCCGCTCCTGATCGGGCTTCTCGAAGGGGACCCGGGCGGCGATTCCGCGTGCCGCCACCGCCCCGGGACGCCAGGGGAGCGGTTCGGTCCACCCATGGAGGGCCACCAGGAGGACCGTCGCCGCCCCCAGACAGAGCGCAAGACGGAGCAGGACCTCCGACCGCGAGGCCCGCTCGACGAGCCCTCCCCAGAATCCCTGCGGTCCTTCCACGGAACTGCCGCGGCGGACGGTGCGGCGGTAGGAGGAGGGGGCGACAGGCATGGTGGCGGTGGAGTCGGACGGGAACCGGGATTCAGCGGGAAGTGCGGCCGTTATCGTCACGGGCTTCGTCGTCGTAGGCCTCCACGATCCGCTGCACGAGCGGATGGCGGACGATGTCACGGCCGCCGAGACGCACCCGGGCGCATCCCGGAACGTGCTGGAGCCGACGCATCGCATCGACCAGACCGCTTGTGCGGTTGGGAGGGAGGTCGATCTGCGTGGTGTCTCCGGAGATCACCATCTTCGAGCCCATCCCGAGACGGGTCAGGAACATCTTCATCTGCGACACGGTCGTGTTCTGGGCCTCGTCGAGGATGATGAACGCGTGATTGAGTGTCCGGCCGCGCATGTAGGCAAGCGGCACCATCTCCACGACATCCTGTTCTCCGAGCCGCTTGAGGAGGTCGAAGTCCATCAACTCCCGGAGGGCATCGAGGAGAGGCCGCAGATAAGGATTGATCTTCGCCTGGAGGTCACCGGGCAGATAGCCGAGGCTCTCGCCCGCCTCGACGGCTGGACGGACCAGCACGATCTTCCTCACCTGCTCCGCCCGCCACTGCGATACCGCCATCGCGACGGCAAGGAACGTCTTGCCACTCCCGGCCGGCCCGCTGCAGAGGACGACGTCGTGGTCGCGGATCGCCTTCACATAGGAGGCCTGCCCTTCGGAGCGGGGGCAGACGTGTCGGCCGGCGCGTTGGACGTCGATCGGCTCGTGGTGGACGGGAGCCTCCTCGCCGGTGACGACCGAGATCGCCTGGCTGACATCCGCCGCGTCGACGGCGCCGCGGTCACGGGCGAGGCGGTCAAGGCGTTCGAACAGGGCGGTGGCCTGCCGCACGGCCGATTCCTCCCCCTCGATGCGGATCGAATCCTCCCGCGCGGAGACATTCACCCCGAGCGCCGCGCGGATCCTCCGCAGGTGCTGATCCCGAGGGCCGAACAGGGCCAGGATCCGCTTGGAATCGACCACCGCGATCGTCGTACGGGACATCGTGGAGCTCGGGGGCGCCGACGGTCTCGGATGGGAGGGGAAGGGCTACCGAAGGAGTATACCTGCGCCTCTCCGACGAGGTTCGCCGGGAGGCGGCTGGGCTGTTTTTCTGCGGTATTCGCCCGATCTGGGCCGATCCGGTGCCCGGGGGAGGGGCCCCGGGCCGGTCACTCGGGCCGGCGGAGGCAGTAGAGACGGGTGGCGGTGCGGATGAGGAGCCGGTCCCCGGCGATCGCCGGGGTGGCCATGCACATGTCGTCGGCGGCGAGGGCGTTGCTGTGGAGGGCTTCGAAGTCATCCCCGCCACGGAAGACGAACGTCACCCCATCCTCGTTGACGCAGAAGATCTTTCCGTCGGCAGCCCATGGGGAGGCGGTGAAGGCCCGCCCCTCCGGAATCCGCTGCGGTCCGTAGAGTTCGCGACCATCGGCGCCCGAGTAGGCGGCAAGGAAGCCGCGATCGTGGAGGACATACACCCGCCCGTCGACCGCCAGCGTGGAGGGATTGTAGGGCGCCGCCGAGGGTTGGCTCCAGGCGATCCATTGGTTTGAGGTCTCCCCCGGCCCGAGCGTGATGTCGCCGATTGCTCCGGGACGGATCGCATAGAGCGGCTTGCTCTTGTCGAGCACATAGCCCGACGAGACGCACAGCAGTCCATCGTATTCGTACGGGGTGGCGATCGTGATCGCCGACATCCCCTTGAGCGACCAGAGAAGGTTGCCGGCAGTGTCGTACGACCGCACCATTCCCGTCCCGGGCGTGACGATTTCGGTTCGCTGCGGCGTCACCCACACGAACGGCGTGGCCCAGTTGCTCTGCTCGTCGCGGGCCACCTTCCACGCCCCCTGTCCGGTGACGGCATCGAGGGCGACGATCTCCGATTGCTCCTGATTGTCGTGAACGAGATAGATCCGGCCGTCGTGGAGCGCCGGGGAGGCCGCCGTGCCCCAACCGTTGCGCATCGGCCGCGCCGGAATCCCGTGCCGCCACTGCTCGTGTCCGTCGTGATCGAAGCAGAACAGGCCCACGTCACCAAACAGGCACCAGACCCGATCGTCATCGACCACGGGCGTCTCGGCGGCATAGCTCCCCTTCACATGGATCGGCTGCGTGGGCTTCCCCTCGTGCACCGTGCGTTCCCAGCGGATGCTCCCCGAGTCGAGATCGAGGCAGAGCACCTTCCAGCGATGGATCGCATCGGTCGGCGTCGAACGATCGCCGCCAAAGTAGAGTCCCTTCTTCGCGTCCTCCACCGGGCCGTTCGATTCGCAGGTGGTGAGGAACACCTTTCCATCCCAAACCACCGGCGACGACCAACCGCGACCGGGGATGTCGGTCTTCCAGGCGACGTTTTCCGTGGCCGACCAGCGATCGGGAAGGCCGTCATGCAGCGCCACGCCGCGGGCGGCGGGGCCGCGGAACGCCGGCCAGTCGGCTTCGCCGGCGAAGCTCGCGGTGGAGGCAAGGGCAAGGAGGGTGGCCACGCACAGCGTCCGATCCATCGGTTTGTTCTCCGCCATCGTGTCGAGTTCCGTTTCAGGAAGGAGAGGCCATCACCCACAACAGCCAGGCCACCGGCGCCGCGACGAGCAGTGAATCGACCAGATCGAGCACACCGCCGAGGGCACCGAGCGTCGCCCCGGAATCCTTCACCCCGGCTTCCCGCTTGAGAAGCGACTCGGAGAGGTCGCCGAGGATCCCCGCGGCACCGACGAGGAGCCCGTGGGGGATCCAGCCTCCGAACGGCCCTGCCGTGCCGGCGCCGGCTGGAGTGAGCATGCCGCGTAGGGGCCCGAGGACGATCCAAGACGCCACCAACGCCCCCAGGAACGAGCCGACGGCACCTTCCCAGGTCTTCCCCGGGCTGAGCACCGGCGCCATCCGGCTCCGGCCGAGCGTCGAGCCAACGAGATACGCGCAGACATCGCCCGCCTTCACCGCCGCGATCATGGCGAGCAACGGCACGAGCCCCGGCGGATGCCAACCGAGTTCGTAGGTGGGGGTGCCGGTGAGGCGGAGACTGACGATAAATGACAGTGGCAATGCCACCGCCAAAAGTCCCAGGGCCGAGCCCGCCAGACGCTCGATGGCGCCTTCCCCCTGACGGTAGACAACGATCTCGACGATGAAGGCCAGGACCATCGTGGCGACCAAGGCCGCGACCACCCAACCGGCGGCGGCCAGAGGCGATCCCCCCCTTCCCGCACCATGGAACGCGGGGCTGGCGAGCGCCGCTGTCACGGGGAGGCCGACGCAGCCGGCAACAAGAACAGGGACTCGCGGGGGGAGTCGACGGAGCGCGAGGATGCCCGCCAGTTCGATCGCAGCTCCTACGCCGAGCAGGAGAGCCAGCGGGAGCAACCACATCGCCGGCCCCGCTCCCCACAGCCCGACCGCATCGGCCCACACCAGCGGCAGGAACGCTCCGAGGAGCCCGAAGCCGGTGATCACGCGGGCCATCCGCGCGGGTGCCGCGGGGCGGGCCGGTTCGACGGCCGTTGGCGATTCGGCGTTGCCTCGCGGTATCACAGCTTGCCGAGCCCCCCGAACCGTCGTTCCCTGGAGGCGTACGCCGCGAGCGCGGCGTCGAGGCGGACCTCGTCGAAGTCGGGCCACAGGGCATCGGTCACCCACAGCTCCGCATAGCTGATCTGCCAGAGGAGGAAGTTGCTGACACGCATCTCACCGGCGGTGCGGATGAGGAGGTCGGGGTCGGTGCTGCCGGCGGTGTCGAGTTGGGCCGCGAACCGCTCCTCGTCGATCAACTCGGGGTCGAGGGTGCCGTCGCGGGCGGCACGGGCCAGGCGTCTGGCGGCCTCGACAATCTCCGCCCTCGCGCCGTAATTGATTGCCAGGCAGAGCCGCATGCCGTCGTTGCCCGCCGTGAGTTCCGCCGTCCGGTCGAGGGCGGCGAGCGTGTCGGCTGGAAGCCCTTCACGCCGACCGATCATCGAAAGCCTCACCCGCTGCTCCATGAGGAGGTCCCGCTCCTCGACGAGATACTGCTCGAGGAGGCACATCAGGAACGTCAACTCCGGCTGCGGACGGCGCCAGTTCTCGCTCGACAGGCAGTAGAGGGTGAGTTGCTCCACGCCACGGCGCACGCACTCTTCGGTGATCCGCCGGACACTCGTCACTCCGCGGCGGTGCCCCTCGATGCGTGGCAGACCGCGGGACTGGGCCCACCGGCCGTTGCCATCCATGATGATGGCGATGTGGCGGGGGAATTGCCCAGAGGGAACAGTGTCCGAGGCCGGCGGCACCGGTTGTCCATCTGTCCCGTCCGTCATCGAGCCAAGCGGCGAGCCGGCCTCGCCGGGCGACATCGCCCCACCCGATGATCGAGTTTTGCGCGGCGACACGGCTTCTCCCCCAAGCGGCACACGGTGTCAGACCTTTGCCGCCGATGGGTGCGGGGGGCGGGTCGATGCGGGCGGCGTGGCGGCCCCGCCGCCGAACGAAGCCCCATGGCGGAAAATCGTCTGGGCCCGGTCCGGCCCGACCGACACGATCGCCACCGGCCGGCCGAGGAGTTCGCCGATCCGATCGAGGTAGGCACGCGCCTGCCGGGGAAGGTCGTCATAGCCCCGCACTTCGGTCAGATCTTCATCCCATCCGGGCAGGGTCTCGTAGACGGGGCGGGCGTTCTTCAGGTCATCGACATGGCTGGGGAAATGGGTCACCCGCTTGCCATCGATCTCGTAGGCGGAGCAGATCTTCACCTCGTCGAGCCCGGAGAGGACATCGAGGAGCATCACGGCCAGATGGTCGACCCCGGAGAGCCGGGCGGTGTAGCGGGCGGCGACGGCGTCGAACCATCCACAGCGACGGGGGCGCATCGTCACGGTGCCGTATTCGCGGCCACGCTCGCGAAGATGCTCGCCGATCGGATTGATCTGCTCGGTGGGAAGCGGGCCTCCCCCCACGCGGGTGGAGTAGGCCTTCACGACACCGATCACCCGGTTGACCCATCGCCCCGGCACGCCCGATCCACTCGACACCCCGACCCCCGAGGAGTTGCTGCTGGTGACGAAGGGGAAGGTGCCATGGTCGATGTCGAGGAGCGATCCCTGCGCCCCCTCGAAGAGGAGCCGCTTGCCGACCTCGACCTCGTCGAGCAGGAACGCCGTCGTGTCGGCGACATGGGGCTCGAGCCGCGCGGCATGGAGAGCGTAGTCGGCATGGATCGCCGCGGCATCGAGGGGCTGAATCCCGGCGGCAGCGCCTCCCCACCCCGCGAACAGCCGATTCTTCACCTCGACGATGTGAGCGAGCTTTTCGCGGAAGTCAGGGCGGTAGAGATCACCGAGGCGGATGGCGAGTGACCGGCCGACCTTGTCGCGGTAGCAGGGGCCGATGCCGCGGCCCGTGGTGCCGATCGCCTCGCCGCCGGAAAGGCTGCCGTCGAGGAGACGATCCTCGGTGACGTGCCACGGGAAGACAACATGCGCCCGGTCCGAGAGGAGGAGCTTGCGGCCGATTTTCACGCCGCGTGACTCGAGGCCATCCATCTCGCGGATGACGCTGGCGGGATCGAGGACGACGCCGCCGGTGACGACGCAAGTCACGCCATCGCGGAGAATCCCGCTGGGGATCAGCGACAGCTTCCAGGTCTGGCCGCCGGAGACGACGGTGTGACCGGCGTTGGCGCCCCCCTGATAGCGGACGACGACGTCGTGTTCTTCGGTGAGGATATCGACGAGCTTCCCCTTGGCCTCGTCACCCCATTGCAGACCGATGACGCAGGTGCCGGGCACGGAAGGAAATCCTCGGGAGGGGGGCCGGAAGTCCAGCGAAAACAAAGAAAGACGGCGAATCCGCCGGAGCCGGCCGCCGCATGGCCCACCCGGTGTAGAGTCTAGGATGGGGCAACCCCCGGTCAAGCCGCCCTGACAGCACCCACCATTAATAGTCTGCGCCGATGAAGAACCCGAAGCCGCCCCGGAATGTCCACCACGTCGGCGCTGCCGAGGCTGGCCAGACCCTGTCGGCGTTCCTGCGGGTCCGGCTCGGAGGCTGCAGTTGGTCGCGGGTGCAGAAATTGGTGCGATCGCGGCATGTCATGGTCCATGGCAATGTGTCCACCGATGCCGCCCGTCGCCTGAAAGAGGGGGAGGTGGTGAAGGTGCTCGAGGCCGCGGCTGCCGCCCCGCCCCGGGCCGATGATGTGAGGATCGTCCACCTCGACGATTCGGTCGTCGTGGTCGACAAGCCGGCGCTGGTGACCACCACCCGCCACGCCGAGGAACGCGACTGGCCGGCACGACGGCGGCAGGTGCAACCGACTCTCGACGAGATGCTGCCGGGCCTGATCGAGCGTGCCCACGAGGGCCGATCGCGGCGTCGCCCAGCGGGCGGGGATCGAGGCAGTCGGCAGGAACGGGGGGGCCAAGAACGCGCTGGCACCCGCCGCCTCCCGCCGGTCCGGGCGGTGCACCGCATCGACCGGGAGACGAGCGGCTTGCTGGTGTTCGCCAGGAACGTTCCCGCCGAACGGATCCTTGCCGAACAGTTCCGCGCCCACACCACCCACCGACGGTATCTCGCGGTCTGCGTCGGGCGCGTCGAGGCCGGCACGATCATCTCGAACCTCGTCAGGGATCGCGGCGACGGTCGTCGTGGCTCGAGCGAAGACGGCGAGGGGAAGCGTTCCGTGACCCACGTCCGCCCGATCGAGCACTTCGGCGACGACTACACCCTCGTCGAATGCCGGCTCGAGACGGGGCGCACCCACCAGATCCGCATCCACATGGCCGAAAACGGCCACCCGGTCTGCGGCGAGAAGGTCTATTCGGCGCCACGGGGGACGGAGATCGTGGATCGCTCCGAGGCCCGCCGGGTGGCGCTCCACGCGGCCGAACTCGGCTTCGTCCATCCGCTCAGCGGCGACGATGTACGGTTTACGAGCCCCCTCCCCGACGACATCGCTCGATTGGTGAAACGGCTCCGCGGGCTCGCCGCAGGCATCCGTGGCGCGCCCCCTGCCCATCGCCACGAAGAGCGGCGAAGGCCGTCGTCACGCGGTCCGTCGCGCGCCAGGCCCGAAGCGATCGAACCGGTCGATGCCGATGCCGGCGACGACGACCACATCGATGAAGGCTGACGAAAGGCCCCGCGGATCGAGGTCACCACCACCGCTTTCCACCGGTTCTCCATGGACACCGTCCGCTTCCGGCACGCCCACTTCAGCGCCCGCTTCCCGGCAGGCCACCGCTACGCGCCGTCGCACTTCTGGATGGCGCGGGCGGAGGGGACCGATGGCGACATCTGGCGGGTGGGAATGACAAAGTTCGCCACGCGGATGCTCGGGGAGCTGGTCGAGATGGTGCTCGATGTCGTACCCGGGCAAAAGGTCAGCGGCGGGCAGCGGCTGGGGACCGTCGAGGGCTTCAAGGCGGTCAGCGACCTGTTCTGCGTGATGGAGGGGGAATTCGTGGAGGCCAATCCGCTCCTCCGCTCCGAATCGTGCCTCACCCACTCCGATCCCCACGGCAACGGCTGGCTCTACTCCATTCGGGGCGTGCCGGCGGAAGGCGAGACCGATGTCCATGGGTACGTGGCCCTGCTGACCGAGACGGTCGATCGGCTCCATGCGTCCCGCTATAGTGGCTCGGCGCCTCTAGCTGGCGATGGGGATGAAGGCCCTCCTCCCTGACCTGACGGCGCACCCCACCGCCCGGCCCCGGCCTTCGGCTCCGCGAAAGGTCTCCGATGACCACAAGCCCCCGTCCCGCCCGCTACGTGATGATCGGCGGCTTCCTCGGTGCGGGGAAGACGACGTCGATCCTCCGCGCCGCCGAGTGGCTCACCGGCCGGGGCCTGCGGGTCGGGCTGGTCACCAACGATCAGGCCGGGGGGCTCGTCGACACGGCAATCGTCAAGGCCCATGCCCTGGCGGTGGAGGAGATCGCCGGCGGCTGTTTCTGCTGCCGCTTCAATTCGCTCGTCGAGGCCGCCGATCGATTGGCTCGTGACAGCGCCCCCGACATCCTCCTCGCCGAACCGGTGGGGAGCTGCACCGATCTGGTGGCCACGGTCAGCCTGCCGCTCGGGCGGATCTACGGCGACCGCTTCACGATCGCCCCGGTGAGCGTCGTCGTCGATCCGCTGCGGGCGCTGCGGATCCTCGGCATCGATGGCTCCGGCGGCAGCTTCTCCCCGAACGTCACCTACATCTACCGGAAGCAGCTTGAAGAGGCGGAGATCGTGGTGATCAACAAGTGCGACCTCGTCTCGCCCGCACAGCGAGCCGCACTCCGCACGGCGCTTGCGGCCGCCCTGCCGGCGGCCCGGGTGTTCGAAATCTCAGCGCGGGACGGCACCGGCCTCGAAGACTGGTTCGGGGCCATCCTCGACACCCCGTCGGTGCCCCGTCCGATCGAACAGATCGATTACGATCGCTACGCCGACGGCGAGGCCCTTCTCGGCTGGCTCAATGCCGAGATTCGCCTCGGGGCGCTCGATGGCCCGGACTGGGATGGCAACAGCCTGCTCGTCCGTCTCCTCGACGCGATCCGCGGTGCCGTCGCCCGGCAGGGACATGAGATCGCCCATCTCAAGGGGACTCTCACCCTCGAAGGGGACGACTACGAACTGGCCGCCGCGAATCTCGTCCGCTCGGCTTCCTCCCCCGAGCTCTCCCATCGTCTCACCGATCCGCTCGATGCCGGCCGGCTCCTCATCAACCTTCGCGCCGAGGCCGATCCTGCCCTCCTCGAAACGGCGGTGCGCGAGGCGATCGACGACACCCGGGGCGATCTGCCGGCGACGATCGTCCACTGCGAGCATTTCCGTCCGGGCAGGCCGGTGCCGACGCACCGTATCCCGTCCCTTTCGTGACCAGCCTTCCTGCCCCACCACCCGCCCGGCGACCAGCCATGCTCCCCCAACTCGCCTTCCGGATTCTCGACACCGTGTCCCCGAAATGCCTCTGGAAGGCGGGCTGGAATTTCGGCCTCAAGGGCATGCTCTCCGTCGAGCGATTCAAGGCCCGCAAGCGCCGCGGAATCGTCTTTCCGCCGTTCCTTCACCTCTCGATCATCAATTCCTGCAACCTCCGTTGCCAGGGTTGCTGGGTCGATGTCCAGGCGCCGCGGACCATGATGAGCACCGAGGAACTCGATGGGATCATTTCCGACGCCAAGGCGCACGGGAACTCCTTCTTCGGCCTCCTCGGCGGCGAGCCATTCCTCCATCCGGGGCTGTTTGACCTCCTGGAGAAACATGGCGATTGCTACTTCCAGATCGTCACCAACGGACAGTTGATCACCCCCGAGGTGGCGCGGCGACTGGCACGCCTCGGCAATGCAACGCCGCTTGTGAGCATCGAGGGGGATGCGGCGACCAGCGACGTCCGCCGCGGCAATCGGCTGGTCCTCGACCGCACCCTCCGCGGCCTGGAATTGTGCCTCGAGGCACGGCTCCTCACCGGCGTGGCGACGAGCCTCTGCCAGTCGAACTTCGAC
>CANGIH010000015.1 GCA_947453875.1 Planctomycetaceae bacterium
CGTCGGGAATCCCGATTCGACGGAGGACGACCCCACCGAGGAATGACCCGGCGGGGCTCGCAGGCTTCTGCTCAAGCGCACCGCAGCCGGGAAGGGGAGCGGGCGATGGAAAAGTGATCCGCCACCGGATCGGTCGGGGATCACTTTTTCTCCGCACGATTGTCCCCTGCCATCATCGGTCACCAGGATCGGTCACCAGGCCGCCGTGAGGATCTCCGCGAGCGTGGCCGGGTCGAGCTCGCGGGGATTGCCGCGCATGCTCGATCCCCCCGAGTTCTCCGCCAGCCAGGCGATCCGCTCCCGGCGGAGCCCGAGTTCCGACAGCCGCGTCGGCAGGCCGGCCGCCGCACACACCCCACCGATCCGCGCCTCGAAGCGGGCCGCCGCGGCCCGATCGTCGGCGGGGCCCTCTGGATCGACGGCCCGTTCGAGGAGGGCATAGTCGCGCCAAGCCACCGGCGCATTGGCAGCCAGCGCCACCGGCAGCATGAGCCCGCAAGCCAGGCCGTGCGGCGCCCCACACTCGACCCCGAGGGCCGCAGCCACGCCATGGGCCATGCCCAGTCCGGAGTTGGCAAGCGCCATCCCCGAAAGGAGCGCCCCGTGGGCCATCGCCCCCCGGGCCTCCGCATCGGCAGGATCGACGAGCAGCCGGGGGAGTGCGAGCACGACGCGTGGAAGCGCCTCGAGGACGAGCGCCCGCGGCAGGGGGCGACGGACACGGCAGAGAAACGACTCGATCAGTTGCGTGATGCAGTCGAGCCCGGATGCTGCGATCGTGGCCCGGTCGCAACCGGCGGTGAGATCGGGATCGACCACCACCGCACGCGGCATCATGAGAGGGCTGCGGAGGCTCTTCTTGAATCCGCGTCGTGGACAGGAGATGACGGCGTTGCGGGTCGCTTCGGCGCCGGTGCCGGCGGTCGTCGGCAGGGCCACCACCGGAAGCGGCGGCCGCGTGATCGCGATCCCCCGTCCCACACCCTCGAGGCGGTCGACAATTCCCACGTCGTAGTCGTGGGGGGAAAGTCCCGGCGGGAGATTCGTCGAAAGCGTGGCGACGGCCTTGGCCAGATCGATCGCCGCCCCGCCCCCCACCGCCACCACGACAACCCCATCCCGAGCGCCGGCGGGCAATCCCGCCAGCGCCGCGGCGACATCATCAACGGTCGGCTCGCCCGACGACACCACAGCCAGATCGACACCGAGACCGGCACTCCGCAGGCTCTGCTCGATCCGCTCGCGCCTCTCCGTGGCCAGAAGGCTCCGTCGCCCCCCCACCAGCCAGGCCCGGTTGCCGAGCGCAGCGGCGATCTGGCCCACCTCGTCAAGCCGCCCGGCGCCGAAGCGGATCGTGGGGGGGGCGAGAAAATCCCACGGCCCCGGGTCGATGCCGCCTGCGGCGACCGGCCCTCCCTCCAGGAGGCTTCCTGGAGTCCTCTCCGCTTGGACTACACTGGTCGTGTTGCGATCCATCGGCCTGCCGCTCCCTCCATACCGAAACCTGCTGCTTCCCGCCCGAGGATACCCCGACGAGGATGACGATCGAAGGCTTGGAAATTCCCCTGTGCCGAGCTCCTGTCAGGGGCTCGATCCGCCCCCCCGGCTCGAAGAGCATCACCAATCGGGCCCTGGTCTGTGCGGCGCTGGCCCGCGGGACGACGACACTCACCGGCGCGCTCGACAGCCAGGATACCCGGGTGATGGTCGACGGCCTCGCGACCCTCGGGATCGGCGTCGAGCCTGACTGGAAGGGAGCCACGATCGTCGTCCGCGGCGCCGGAGGGAGCATTCCCTCGTCGCAGGCGACGCTCGATTGTGCCGCCAGCGGCACCACGATCCGCTTCCTGGCCGCCGTCTGCTCGCTCGGGGATGGCGCGTACCGCCTCGACGGCACCCCCCGGATGCGGAAACGACCGATCGGCGACCTCCTCGAGGCCCTTCGCGCACTCGGTGTCGAGGCGAGCGCGGAGAGCCCCGGCGGGTGTCCTCCGGTGGCGATTCGCAGCGGTGGCATGCCGGGCGGGGCGACCACCGTCCGCGGGGGCACGTCGAGCCAGTTTGCCAGTGCGCTGGCGATGGTCGCCCCCTGCACGCCGCTGGGAATGGCGATCGACTTTGAGGGCCGGCTCGTGTCGCTCCCCTACCTGGAAATGACGCGGCGGGTGATGGCGGATTTCGGCGCCGCCTGCAACGTCGACGGCCCGGCACGCTGGTCGATCCCCGCCGGCCACTACATCGGCCGCGACTACGCGATCGAACCCGACGCCTCGGCCGCGAGTTACTTCCTCGCCGCAGCGGCGATCACCGGGGGCTCCGTGCGGGTCGATGGGCTGTCACGACGAAGCATGCAGGGGGATGTCGACTTCGCCCTGGCACTGGAAGCGATGGGATGCGGGGTCCACTGGCACGAGGATCCGCACACTCCTGCCGCCGATTCGGTGACCGTCTCGGGGCGGGCCTCCCGCGGCATCGACATCGACATGAACGCCATCAGCGACACCGTCCCGACGCTCGGCGTGGTGGCGCTGTTTGCCGACGGCCCGACGACCATCCGCAACGTCGCGCACATCCGAGACAAGGAGACCGATCGGATCGGCGACCTAGGCCGGGAGCTCTCCCGGCTCGGCGCCCGAATCGAGGAACGCGCCGACGGCCTGACGATTCACCCTGCTCCACTCTCCGCCGCCGCACTGGCAACCTACGACGACCATCGGATGGCGATGAGCCTGGCACTCGCCGGACTGCGTGTCCCGGGCGTGCGGATTCTCGATCCACGCTGCACCGGCAAGACGTTCCCCGGATACTGGCAGAGCCTCGCTGGAATCGTCCCCTTCTCGCCAGACTCTCTCGACGCCGCCAGTTGGCCCGCCGAGTTCCGCCCCTGATCCAGACGCGGGTGGAGGGTCAGTCGTGGCTCGTCTGGCCGCAGCATTCGGCCGATCGGGCGAGCATCACCGAGGCCCGCGCGAGCAGCTCCTCGACCTTCGCGGCGATCGGCGGCGCCGATTCAGCCGCAGGCATCTGCGTCATCGACTCGTCGCGGGACGTGAAGCCACCGCCGCAGTGCTGGCAATAGACCGTCTTCCCGAGGAGGGTGACTCGGATCCGCAGCGACCGGCCACAGACCGGGCAAGGCTGGTAGAAGTAGACCGGATTCTCCACGGCAAACCTCCTCCTCGCTGGCTGGATCGGACCTGCTCCTTGCGCCGCCTGCGCGACGCCCAGGCTGGTCGTCACCACTGGAAACGTTCCCTCTACCCCGGCGGGCATTCTAGCCCGTCCTCCTCCGGGCACCAAAGGCAAAACCATCCCCGAGTCGGCCGGAAACGCCGGGCCGGGGCGGCGAGCCCCGTGGGGAACGAATCGGCTACATTCATGGGAGCCTGAATTCCATGATCACGCCGAGCGCCGGCCGATGAACCGTCCTTGGTATGCCCTTCTGGTGGTGCTGTTCTGGCTCGTGACGACCGGCTGGCTGTTCGTCGCGAAGATCCTCCCGACGCTCATCCCGGGCGCCCCCCCCGGCTATCAGGCCCTCTACACGGCCGACGGCCGACTTGTGCCGGTGGCCTGGACGGTGATCCTCGACGACGAGCCGATCGGCTGGTCGATAAGCCAGTCTCAGCGACTTGCCGAGGGAGGAATGCGAGTCGAGAGTCTCCTTCACTTCGACCGGCTGCCACTCGGCGAACTGCTCCCCGCGTGGACGCGGCTGCTCGTCCGGCAGACGATCCCGGAGTCGACCGTGCTGGCGATCGAAGGGGTGGGGCGGATGGAGATCGATGGCGATGGGAAGCTCACGGCATTCACCTCCTCGATCGACCTTCCGGGAAGCGACGACCACATCCTCCTCACCGGCACGGTGGACAACGGCAACGTGACCATCGTCATCCGCTCCGGTGAGATGCGTTTCGAGACGAAGCGATTCCTCCCCGAATCGATGACCCTCGGCGACGAACTGGCCCCCCAGGCGACGCTCCCCGGCCTGATACCGGGGAGGCGTTGGACCGTGCCGGTCTACAGTCCCCTCCGCCCAGCCCAGTCGCCCATCGAGATCCTGCATGCCGAGGTTGGCGGGAGCGAGACCATCGTCTGGGAGGATCGCCTGGTGACCGTCGATGCCGTCACCTACCGCGACGACCCCTCCTCCCACCGCGAGCCGCGGGCACGACTCCTGGTCGACCGGGCGGGCCGCGTGCTCCGCCAGGAGGCTACAACGATGGGGCGCCGGCTGGCCTTCGTTCGGCGTTCCGACGAGGACGCCGAGCAACTCGCGGGAAGGCTCGCCGAGCGGGCGGCCGCCGCCGAGCAGCCTTCGGTGGATTTGGGGGAAGAACGATGATCGAGTTTTCCGGAGTCTGTCGCACCTACGGAACGAAGGTCGCCGTTTCCGACCTCGACCTGACGATCCCCCGGGGGGAATTGTTCGCGCTGCTCGGTCCCAACGGTGCCGGCAAGACGACAACGATCAAGATGCTCGTTGGCCTGCTGCGGCCGTCGCGCGGCCATGTCCGCGTCGCCGGCCACGACCTCGTCCTCGATCCCCGGGGAGCGCACCTCCATCTCGGCTACGTCCCCGACGAGCCCTGTCTCTACGACAAGCTCACCGGCCGGGAATTCCTCTGGTTCATCGCCGACATGTTCGGAATGCCCCGCGATCTCGCCGGGGGGCGAATCGCCGCCGAGATCGAGCATTTCGAGCTCGGGGAATTCGCCGATGATCTCGCCGAGAGCTATTCGCTCGGCATGCGTCAGCGACTCGTCTTCGCCTCGTCGCTGCTCCACGATCCCGAGACCCTCGTCCTCGACGAGCCGATGGTGGGCCTCGATCCGAGGAGCGTGAGGATCGTCAAGGACCTCCTCCGCGCGCGGACGAGCGCGGGGATGACCGTCTTCATGTCGACCCACACCCTCGCCATGGCGGAAGAGATGGCCGACCGGGTGGGGATCATGGTGCGGGGGAGGCTGGTTTTCCTCGGGACTGTCGCCGAACTTCGGGAACGGGGCGCGGCGCGGCCCGACTCGGCCGGGACAGGCCGGGAGAGCCTGGAGCAGCTCTACCTCGACCTCACCTCGACGGCCGGAGGGGAGTCCCCGCGATGACGACCGTCGGCCGCCGCGATTCCTGCCGGCCGATCACGGCCGACGAGGAATCGCGGCTCTTTCTCCGCCTCCGCCTGCAGCTCGCCCGGGCAACACTCCGCTCGATGCTCGAGGAGGCTCGCCTGCGTCTCTCGCTCGTGATCCTCCTGAGCGCCCTGTTCTGGGGATCCCTCTACGGGCTTTTCCACGAGGCCTTCGCCTTCGTCGACTCGCTCCATGCCGAGGTCGTCCCCCTCCTCTTCAACGCCTTCTTCTCGTCGCTGATGCTGATGCTCGTCTTTTCCACCGGCATTCTCCTCTACAGCGGTCTCTACACGACCCCGGAGGCGAAGCTCCTGCTGACGCTGCCGGCGGCGTCGGCGACGATCTTTAGCCACAAGTTCCAGGAGGCGTTCTGGTTCTCGAGCTGGGGTTTCGTCCTCCTCGGCAGCCCGATGCTCGTTGCCTACGGGGTGATCCGCCACGCCCCGCCGCACTACTTCGCCCTGCTGCTCCCGTTCATGGTGTCGTTTGTCGCCATCCCGGCCACGCTCGGCGGCATCCTCTGCATGGTGCTCGTGGCATTCATGCCCCGGCTGCGCGTCCACGCGCTCTCGATCGCGGTGGGATGTGCGCTCGTGGCCATCGGCGGGCTCGCCTGGTCGGTCGTCTCCTCCGTCCGCGCCGAGACGATGTCGGCGGAATGGTTCGAGCAGGCGTTCTCCCGGCTGGGCATCACCGAACAGCGGCTCCTTCCGAGCTGGTGGCTGTCGAGCGGCCTGATCGAGGCGGCGACGCGCACCAACGATGAGCACCTGTGGCCGCACCTCGGGGAATCGCTCCGGTTTCTCGCCGTCCTCATCGCCAACGCTCTGATGCTGCAACTCGCTGCAGGATGGGTGGCCTCCCGCCTCCACCGGCTCGGCGCCAGCCAACTCGTCGGTGAATTGCCCGCCCGCCGGCAACGACGGATGAGTTGGTTTGACGAGCTGCTCTCACAGGCGGGCACCACACGCGGGCGACCGCTGCGGCTCCTGATCGTGAAGGATCTGCGCATCTTCCGCCGGGACATCGCCCAGTGGTCACAGTTCCTCATCTTCTTCGGGCTCCTCGGCCTCTACTTCTGGAATGTCCGCGTCTTCGACTACCAGCACTCCTACGCGGCGATGATCGGCTTCCTCAACCTCGCCGTGGTCGGCCTGATCCTCTCCACCTTCACCACCCGGTTCGTATTTCCGATGATCAGCCTCGAAGGACGGCGGTTCTGGATTCTCGGCCTCCTTCCCGTCCATCGCGATCAGATCGTCTGGTCGAAATTCCTCTTCTCCTTTCTCGGAGGCCTCGGCCCCTGCTGTCTGCTCGTCGGCCTGAGCGACGTGATGCTCGGTCTCGATCCCTGGCTGATCGCCATCCACGAGGCCTGCTGCGTGTCGCTGTGCGCCGGTCTGTCTGGCATCGCCGTGGGGTTGGGGGCGACGATGCCCGACCTGCGGGAGAGTTCTCCGTCGAAGATCGCCTCGGGGTTCGGCGGGACAGTGAGCCTCGTGATCAGTTCTCTGTTCATCATCGCCGTCGTCCTTGTGACGGCGGTCCCCACGCACGCCTTTCTGGCGATCGAGAGTGGTTCGGCCCTGTCGTCGCTGGCCTGGGCCGGCAGTCCCCGGGCCGTCGCCGGTGGATTGGGGATCGCCCTGGGCCTGGGCCTCGCCGCCACCGCCCTGCCGCTGGCCCTGGGATTGCAGGCCTTCCGCCGGCTGGAGCCCTGAACCGGCCCAGAGGGAGAGCGGGCGGTGGAAACAGTGCCCCGCTGCCGGCAAGGGGAGGGATGACTTTTTTGAGGGAAGTTAGCCTCCGGCCGGGCCTGCGGTTCTCCTCTGGACAGGAGGCTCCCGGAGCGGTTTCCTGAGGCTGGTTTTCCCCCCACGCCTGCGACGATCCGCCGGCGCCCTGGAGCGGGGCATGCGTCCCATGCCCTGATCGAGACATGGTCGATCACGTCGCCGCTAGAGACCATGTCCTCCGTCAGTCTCCCTCGCAAGGGGCCCTCCCTCGGCACGCGACGGCGGGCCGGGATGGATCGGCCACCCCCACCGCCCGGATCGGCGCCGTGCAGTACCTCAACACGAAGCCGCTTGTCCACCGGCTCGGCGGCCCCGGGATCGCCGTCGAATACGACCTGCCGAGCCGCCTCGCCGACAGCCTCGCCGCCGGCCGGCTCGACGTCGCCCT
This sequence comes from Planctomycetaceae bacterium, assembly GCA_947453875.1. Lineage (GTDB taxonomy): Bacteria > Planctomycetota > Planctomycetia > Pirellulales > UBA1268 > QWOP01. Next base: position 7,315 of record CANGIH010000015.1, read on the forward strand.
CATCCCGTCGATCGAATTCTTCCGTGGCCATGCCTACCGGCTGGTTTCCGACGCCTGCATCGGCTGCCGCGGCCCGGTGATGAGCGTGAAGCTCTTCTTCCGCACCCGGCCCGACCGGGTGGAGCATCTGGCCGTCGACGAGGGCTCGAGGACAAGCGTCGCCCTCGCCCGACTCCTCCTCGCCGAACGGTGCGGAGTCGCGCCGCGCGTGGAGGTGCTCCCCCTCGGCGACGATATCTCCGACACCGCGGCCGATGCGGTGCTCCTCATCGGCGATAGGGCCATCGGTTCCCCGCGAGGTGCGTTCCAACTGGTGTGGGATCTGGGCGACGAGTGGTGCCGGTGGACAGGCCTGCCGTTCGTGTTCGCCGTCTGGGCGGCCCGTAGGGACGTGCCCGAAGCGACACTCCGCCACCTCGAACCGCTCCTGGCCGCCGCCCGTGATTCCGGCAAGGCCAACCTGGCGTCCATCGCCGCGGCGGAAGCCAAGGGGCATGGGCTGACGGTGCCGCAGTGCCTTTCCTACCTCCGCGACAACCTCCACTACGATCTGGGGTTGAGGGAAAAGGCCGCCTTGGCGCTGTTCCACGATCGTGCCTCGGCCCTCTCGCTCGCCCCGCGGGGCATCGACCTCGCAAAAGCCCTCGCCCTTCCCGGGGCGCCGATGGCAGAATGATTCACTCCCGAACCCCAGACGCACTCCTTGACCACGCTGACATGAATCCAAGCATCGACCGCATCCTCGCCGACACGGTGGCCGGCCGCCGGCTCTCAGGCGCCGACGCCGTCACGCTGCTTGCGTCGCCAAACCTCCCCGCCATCGGCCGGGCGGCGAACGAGGTCACCTCGCGGCTCCATCCGGAGCCCTGGCGCACCTACAACATCGACCGCAACATCAACTACACGAACGTCTGCACGGCGGTGTGCGACTTCTGCGCCTTCTATCGGCCGCCGAAGCATGCTGAGGGATATGTCCTCGACCGCGAGGTGCTGATGCACAAGATCGAGGAGATGGTCTCGGTCGGGGGCGATCAGATCCTCCTCCAAGGGGGTCTCCATCCGACGTTGACGCTCGAGTGGTATGAGGAGCTGCTCCGCGACATCAAGGCCCGCTTCCCGCAGGTCAACGTCCACGGCTTCTCGCCGCCGGAGATCCATCACTTCACGAAGGTCTCCAAGCGCCCCCTCCGGGAGGTGCTCGATCGCCTCGCACGCGCCGGCCTGGGCTCGCTCCCCGGCGGCGGCGGCGAGATCCTCGTCGACCGGGTGCGGCAGGAGATCACCCGTGGGAAGGTGCTCACCGACGACTGGCTCGATGTCCATCGCCAGTGGCACGCCCTCGGGGGGAGAAGCACCGCGACGATGATGTTCGGGCATGTCGAGACGCTCGCTGAGCGGGTCGAGCACCTCGAGCGGATCCGCGACCTCCAGGACGAGACTGGCGGCTTCACCGCCTTCATCTGCTGGTCGTTCCAGCCCGACCACACCGAAATGGCCCACATTCCCCCGGCCGGTCCTTTCGACTATCTGCGCACACAGGCCGTCGCCCGGCTCTACCTCGACAATGTCCCCAACATCCAGTCGAGCTGGGTGACCCAAGGAAGGGAGATCGGCCAACTCGCCCTTCTCTTCGGGGCCAACGACATGGGGAGCCTGATGCTCGAGGAGAACGTCGTCAGCGCCGCCGGCACCGTCCACCATCTGACGCTCGCTGAGATGCGTTCGGCGATCTCGGAACTCGGCTGGATCCCGCGCCGACGCAACGTCTTCTACGAACTGTTCGAAGACGGCGACGACGGTGCTCTCGAGGCGGTGCGTCCCGCCGCAGCGGTCTCGTGCGGGCCGGCGGGCTGTGTGACGGCAGGCCCAGCCCTCTTTCAGCCGAGTCTGGTGCCTGCTGCGGCGAAGTCGTGAGCAGCGCGGCAGCGATGCACCTCCGGGCCCGCTGGCTCGTGCCCGTCGGTCGGCCGCCGATCGAGCATGGCTGGCTGCGGATTGAGCATGGGCGGATCGCGGCGATCGGCCAGCAGCGCACCCCGGCAGACTTGAACGGTTGCCGACCGGTTGATCTTGGCGATGCGATCCTCTGCCCCGGTCTGGTCAACGCCCATACCCACCTCGAGTTCTCCGATCTGGAGCAACCGCTCGATGCCGAGGGGGGACTCCCCGGTTGGATCGCCCGCGTCGTCGCGATCCGCCGGGCCAGGCCAACAGACGCCGAGGGAGCGAGGCTTACAAGCAGCCTCCGTGCCGGCCTTACCGAGAGCCTTGGGCATGGCGTGACGACGATAGGCGATATCGCCACCGGGATCCCGCCGGAGGGCTATCCGCCGATTGGCCCGAGGGTGCGCGTCTACCGCGAGGCACTCGGGCTGTCATTCCGTGGCCAGAGCCCTCCCGCGGCGGTGACGCGTGATCTCGATCGCCTCGGGTCAGCCGGGGGGATCTCGCCCCACGCGCCGTACACGGTCTCATCGCGGCTCGGTCGGGTGCTCCTCGACGACGCCCGGCGTCGCGACCTTCCGGTGACGATGCACCTAGCGGAGAGCCTGGCGGAACTCGCCTTCGTGACCGGCAGCGGCGGCGCGCTTCGCGACCTGCTCGCCGCGCTTGGTGCCTGGCCGGCCGACCGGCCAGCCCCGGTGCTTCCACCGTCGGAGTGGATCGCCAGGCTCGCCCGCAGCCGACGGGGGAGCGTCGTCCATGGGACATTCCTCGGCGAGCCCCCCGACAGCAGCGCGAATGAACGCCTCGCCCGCCACCGTGACCGCCTCGGGCTCGTCGTCTGCCCGCGAACGACGCGGCTCCTCTCCGGGCGGCTTCCGCCGGTGGAGCGGTTCCTCGCGGCGGGGCTCCGCGTGGCGATCGGCACCGACAGCCGGGCATCGAACCCCGATCTTTCGGTCCTCGCCGAGGCGAGGGAACTCGTCGGCAGCGGGATCGTGTCGCCGGGAGCGGCCCTCGCGATGATGACGCGCGACGCGGCCTGGGCCCTGGCCTACGAACACAGGGCCGGATCGATCGCCGTCGGCCGGCCGGCCGATCTGGTCGTGCTTGGTCCCTCGGGCCCGTTCAGCGATCCCCTCGACGCGATCCTCCGCCCCGATACCCGCGTCTTGGCCACCCTCCGCCAGGGAAGGGTGCTCCACGGCAGCCTCGCCGCCGGGTGAGTGCCGACGCCCCCGCGTCACAGCCGGCAGTTGGCGATCCGGGTCTCGATGATCGCCGAGGCGCCAATCGACTCGAGGCGTTCCATGATCGCATGCACCTCGCCGCGCCGGACCATCGCCCGCACGGCACACCAGCCCGGATCCTCAAGCGCGCTGACCGTCGGCGAGTTGAATCCGGGCGTGATCGCCTCCGCCTCCGGCAGTCTGCTGCGCGGGATGTTGTATTCGAGGAGCGAATAGGTGCGGGCGATCACGATCCCCTCGAGCCGCCGCACGATCCGGTCGGCGGTCGCGGAATCATGGAACGAGCGGTTCTGCACGAGAATCGTCTCGTAGCGGCCGATCTCGGCGATCACCCGCAGCCGATTGGCGGCCAGCGTGCTGCCGGTCTCGACCAGATCGACGATCGCGTCGGCGACGCCGAGTTGGATCATCACCTCGACACTCCCCGACAGGGGCACGAAGTGAGCCTCGGCACCACGCTCGGCGAGCCATTCCCGCGTGATCCGCGGAAAACTGGTGGCAATTCGCTTTCCATGGAGATCGGAGGCCGTGGCGATTCTGGAGTCTTCCGCGACACACAGGGCCAAGCGGCACGACCCGATGCCGAGGTCGAGACGGTGGACCAGATCGGCACCGCTCTCGGCGACGAGATCGGCACCGGTGACGCCGAGGTCGATCGCCCCTTCCGCTGCCAGAACGGGGATGTCGTCGGTGCGGAGGAAGATCACCTCGACAGGCATGTCGCGGCAGCGGGCGAACAGGCTCCGCTCGGAGCGCCGGAAATTGAGCCCCGCTTCGGCGAGGAGCTGCGCGGAAATCTCGGCCAGTCGCCCCTTGCTGGGGAGACCGAGGCGGAGGAGGCGGGGGGAGTCACTCACGATGCATCTCCGGTCGATGGGGCGCGCGATCCGCGGGAAGCCTTTTCCTCGAGGCCGGAGGTGCCAAAGCGGCGATCGAGTTCGTCCTCCACGGCGGCGAGCGTCAGTCCCCGGCAGGCCAACAGGGTCAGGGCGTGGTAGAGCAGGTCGGCACACTCGGCGATCACCCGGTCATCGGTTTCTGCGACACCTGCCATGGCCAGTTCCCCGGCTTCCTCGACAACCTTGCCGCCGATCTTGTTGGCGCCGGCGTGAAGGAGCTTCGCGGTGTAGGAGCGGTCGATCGGTTCGCCCCGACGGGATACGATCACCCGCTCGAGGTTCACAAGCGTTTCACCCGGTCGACGCATCCGATGGCTCCCGACGCTCCCGATTCCGACGGCTCCCCCGACGACGGGGAACGGCTGTCCCCAACTCTAGCATGCCGCCGGAGGCCCACGTCCCGCCCTGATCTCGGCGACGATTGCTGGTTTCTGGCCGGCCCCACGGCCGCCGGAAAGACCTCGCTCGGGGTGCGGATGGCCGGGCGGCTCGGGGCGGAGATCATCAGTGTCGACTCGATGGCCGTCTACCGGGGGCTCGACATCGGAACGGCCAAACCGTCCCCCTCCGACCGGGCCCGCGTCCCCCACCACCTCATCGACGTCGTCGAGCCGGCCACCCCCTTCAACGTCGCCCTCTGGCTCGACGGTGTCGCGGCCGCCCTCGACGACATCCGTGGCCGCGGCCGGCAAATCCTCTTCGTTGGCGGCACCCCGCTCTATCTCCGTGCCCTCCGCGACGGCTTGGCCGACGTTCCCGGCGAAGACCCCAGGCTCCGCGAGCAACTCCGCAGGGAGGCGGAGGCCGGGGGCACGGCGGCGCTGCACCGGCGGCTGGCCGAAGTCGATCCCCCCGCCGCCGCCCGTATCCACCCCAACGACGCCAAGCGGATCATCCGGGCTCTCGAGGTGGCGGCGACCGCGTCCAGAACCCTTTCGGCATCGTTTGCACCGGCTCCCCATCCGGTGTTCAGTCACCAGATGATGATCGTCGATCTGCCACGGGCGCTGCTCCGCGACCGCATCGACCGACGCGTCGAGGCGATGTTCGCCGCCGGCCTCGTCGAGGAAACGCGGGCCGCACTCGCGCTACCTGGCGGCATCGGCCCGACGGCCGGACAGGCCACAGGCTATGCCGAAGCGATCGCGGTGATCGCCGGCCGGATGACGGTCAGCGAGGCGATCCGCCTCACCCAGCAGCGCACCAGGCAGTTGGCGAAGCGGCAGCTCACCTGGCTGCGGAGCTTTGCAGGCGCCGTCTGGGTCACGGCCTGACGCGGCGGCAGCGGTCCGCCGGAAAGCCCGTCTGCTAGCAGGGGGCGTGCTAGCACCGGATGTGGGTGCACGCCGGATTTGGAACCACAAAATCATCCGATTGCTTGCCCATCGGAATCGGGGCGGGCTACGTTCCCCCCGCCGCCCGTGACGGGTTGCCCATGGCGGGCAGCGTGACGGCGGCGACGGCTCGAACGACGGAACTGGCCCGGTCGTCCCAGGGGGGGCGGCCGGCCCGGAAGCCTGGATGGCTTCCGTCCGCCGCGAAGGGTCCTTCGGTCGAAGGCATCGGCGTTAGGGATGACGCTTGCAGAGCGTGGGACGGGAGGACGGCGGCCGTCTTCCCGGACGTCGAAGGTCTGGACTGGGACATTTCGTGGGCGGGCGGGAGGCTTGAAGGTGCGTCCGGGGGTCGATCCTCGACCACCCCGTCAAAGAGCCGGAGAGCAGGTCGGGAATCCGACGGTCTTCCGGAGACACGCAATGGCAGCCAAGCCCCTCATCGGCATCAACACCGACTACCGTTCGGCACGCAAGGAGCACGCAGCGCTCTCCTTCGTGGCCGCCGGATACTACGATGGAATCACCGCCGCCGGAGGCATTCCGGTGATTCTTCCGCCACTGGCCGACGAGGATGACGTCGTCAGGCTCCTCGATCTCCTCGACGGTGTGGTGATGGTGGGAGGCGCCGACCTCGATCCGCGGCGCGATGGCTGGATGCCCCATCCCGCCGTACGACCGATGGATGCACGCCGCGAAGACTTCGACCGCATGCTGGCCAAGCACATCTGCCGCCGTCATATGCCGGTGCTGGCGATCGGGGCGGGGATGCAGCTGCTCAACATCACCGAGGGGGGCACCCTCTTCCTCCACATCCCCGAAGACCTTCCCAAGGCGATCCCCCACAAGGATCCCTGCGACACCTCGCACCGCCACGCGCTCCTCGTCCAGGCGGGCACCGTCATGGAACGCGTCTACGGAGATGGCGAAATCCGGGTCAACAGCATGCACCACATGGCGATCGACGATCTCGCGGCGAGCTTCAGGATCGCCGCCCGTGCACCGGACGGCGTGATCGAGGCGATCGAGAGCCAGGTCGAGGGCTGGGTGGCGATCGGCACGCAGTTCCACCCCGAGGCGGAGACCGCCTCCGCCCTCGACATGAAGATCTTCGAGGAGTTCGTGATTGGGATCACCGGCGAGGTGCCAGAAGTGCGGCTCGTCGCCTGACGACGCTCCCGCCTGTCATCCGGGAAACATCACCCTGTGGATCTCGACGTGGGGCCCGTCGGTCGCGCCATGCGGCCGGCGGGCCC
>CANGIH010000016.1 GCA_947453875.1 Planctomycetaceae bacterium
CCGACGGCTCTCCGCCCTGCCGGCTACCTTCCCGGCGCGTCGGCCTCGCGGACGGCGGCGCCATCGTCGGGGCTCGTGACGAGAATCGAGAACCGCCGCGCCCGCAGGGCATCGTCGGTGGAGAGGCTGGCGTAATCGAAGCGGCCGCGGAGATCGGTGAAGCCATCCTTGTGGAAGACGACGCTGCCGTCGTCGAGACGGGCGTAGACCTTCACATACACCTTCGGGAGCGGCGTGCCGTCGGCCACCCGCGTCACCGCCACCTGCCCGTAGGGCTCGATCACCCGCGCCGCCATTCCGGTCGAGTAGTACGGCTGCGAGCGGACGACGCCGCCGGCCGTCACCTCGACGAGGAGGTTTCTGCGGGCGAGATCCGCCGGCAGCGGTACGCGTGTCGTCGGGCCATCCCCGTCGAGATCGACCGAAAGCGAGCGGTTGGGGCGGATCGAGCCGAACTGCCCGGCGAATGAACCGGCGAATGGATTGCGGCTGAAGAGCACCTCGAGATCGACCTCGTAGAGGTTCACCGTCGCCCGCTTCAGATTGCGGTGGTCGAGCAGGAGCGTCTCCCCATCGATCCGCAACTCCAGGCTCGGGCTCGTCGCCGCCAGCTCCCCCTGCTGCTGTTCCCGATCGAGCGGATCGATGACCGCCGCACCCGCCTTCCCCGCCGCCTCGTCGACCTGGGCGATCACCACCTCGAACCGGCGCCGCCAGCGGTCGATCCCCGCGGTGACGTGCGGCGTCGCGATCGCCTTGGCCCGCTCCCCATCCCCGGCATGGAGGGCGAGGACGGCTGCCGCGTAGTCATACGGCATCCGTGTTTCCGTCCCCTCCGGCCGCACCTTGGCAAACCACGCTCGTGCCTCCTCGATCCGGTCCTGCGTGAGGAGAGCCTGGACGACCGCCAGCCGGTCGTCGTCGGAAAGCGTCCGCGAGTGGGCCAGCTCGGAGAGGAAGCGGTGATACTGGGCATGGAACCGGTCGTTGACGATTTGGCGCTTCGACCCAAGCTGGAACTGCCGGGCGTTGACCAGCGGGGCATATTCGAGGTGCTCGTACGTCCGGCGGGCCACCGGGTCGATCGGCAAGAGCCCTCCCTGGAGCCGACCACCGAGTTCGTTCACGAAGCCGGCCTGATGCTCGAGCCAGATGCGGATCGCCGCGGGATCGCGGTGCATGAGGCCATACGACCAGAGCGTCGGCTGGAAGCGATGCCGCGCCGCCAGCCGCTCGGTCACCCGGCGGAACATCTCGGCGTCCTTCATCCGCCAGGCGATCAGGTCGAGATCGAGGCTCTCGACGTTGTGCGTGTCGAGATACTCAAGCACCTGCTCGTTCGAGCCCTCCTGCGACACCGCAGCCCACGACTGCTCGTCGGGGCGGGCCGGCCTGTCGACCACCGTGAACAGCACCGGCGGCACGAAGGCGACGAGGGTGTCGCCGGAGGAGACGTGGACCGGATAGTGCGAAAACTCCCCCGCAGCGGGGAAATAGAAGCTGTATTCGAGCGACTGGACGTTGTACGGCTCGAGGACGAGCGCCGCGCTCCGCGTCGCCTTGCCGCCGAGGACCGGCATCGCCCCGGCGGGGATCTGGAGAAGCACCGAGATCCGCTGCCGCGACGAGGTCGGATTCGTGACCACGACCTGCGCCGTATAGACGACATGGGTGAGAAACTCGCCGCTGACGAACTTGTCACGCGGTTCGCCGGCGACGATCTCCTGACGCTCCGATTGGCGGAGAAAATTCTGGCTGACGAGGATGCTGCCGGGCTTCTCGGGGGCCCCGACCGCCACCGTCTCCTCGTGGAAGGCCACGAGCGGCCCTCCCGCCTTCAGCGTCATCCTCCCGCCGTCGAACGCCGTCGCGTGCTCGGGCGACTCAAAAGGCAGATCGATCAGCGCAAGGGCCAGCACCATCTCGGTGAAGTTCCGCGAGGCCTCGGGAAAGTGGACCGAGCGGAAGGGGAGGGCGGGATCGCGCTTCGCGTAGTCGAGCCAAAATCGTCCCGGCCCGACGAGATTCGCATCCTGAACCGCAACACGCAGATGGCGGTAGTTGTTCTCCGCCCATTCCTTCGTCGGGGCGAGCGCGCGGTAGAAGGGGCGGAGGCCGAGCGCATTCTCATCGCTGTAGTTGTAGTAGCGGTTGACTCTCCCATCGACTCCGTTGGCCTGCTGGGGCTCCGCAGCGAGTCGCTCACGCTCGGAGAGCTTTCGATTGAGACGTTCCTGCAGTTCCTTCTTCTCTCCCCCTCGCGCACGCCCGAGATCGAGCGATTTCCCCGCCAGCGAGTCGCGTTCAGCGGCCTTGTCGGAGGCGGCGGCATCAATCCTTCCCATCGCCGTTGCTCCGCCTGCCGAACTTTGCCCTCCTGCAAATCCCGCGGGGGCGTTGGCTGCCATCGGCTTGCCCGCCTCGAGGGCGATTCCCCGGACGGAATCCAATGCCACTTGCTTCATGGCCGCCTGGCCGGCGATCAGACTGCCAAACGCATCGGCCGTATCGAGCGCACTGGCGGCGAGGGCGGCTTCGAAGAGCGATCGGCGGCGGTCGGCGTCGGGGGGAAGGAGGGCGAGCGTGTCAGCGAGATGGCGCTCGGCACGCGGCCGCTCGGCGGCGATCCTGTCGGCGAGGAGGACCCGCTCGATCGAGTTGAGCTGCCCGTAACGCCACGGCTCGAGATAGCCTGTGAGATCGTCCTCGAGGAGCCAGTGGTCGATGAAGGTCCGGTCTTTCTTCGACCGCAGCCCGGGGAGGACGACGGACGTGAAGAACGCCTGGTCCTTCCTGAACAGGAAGACGTTCAGCTCGTGGCAGGCATGCTCCGAATAGAGCTTTTTTTTCTCGGTGTCGTCGAGCTTCGGCCAGCGGAGGAGAAATGAAAACGTCGCCAGATCGGGGTTCTTCGTCAGGGCCCCGTAGAGCGAGAAGATCTTGGCAAGGCTGTCGTAGGCCTCGAAACGGCTCGCCGCCACGTCGGCCAGTTCGAAATCGCCGCCATCAGGCCGGCCCGGCTCGACGATCGTCACCTTCTGCTGCTGCACGAAGTGCCGCTGGGGATCGAGCGGCGTGCGCAGCCGGAGATCGGCCAGCAGCGGCATGGCCGCCGACAGGCTCACGCTGCGGAGAAGCGTGAGCGTCGGGTCGACGACGACGACCGTCACCTCCTGGTGCGCCGCCAGCTTTTCAAGCGGGATCCGGATCGTGCCGTCGTCGCCGGGGACGAGATTGGCAAGGACGAGCCCCCCGTCGGCGAGGAAGTCGAGATCACTGAAGCTCGCCACCACGCCCGGCGCCGCCGCCTGGGTCTGATCGGCCGCTGTGGCCATGCTCGCCGGCGGCGGCTCGGCCCGCGCAAACTCATCTCCCGCTTGGGCGTCCTGCTTCGCAGTCTGCGTGTCGTCGGTCGCCCAGGGATGGAGGAGGAGGCTCGGCCGGTCGACCATCGCCCCGGCAAATGGTGCCTGGGCACGACGGCGGAGGATGTAGGCGATCTCATCGCCGAGATTCCGGCCGCTGACATAGGCCGACGTGGAGGCCCCTTGGGCATACATCCACATCTCCGCTCCCCGAACCTTCGCAAGATCTGCGAAAACGTCGAAATCGGGGGCCAATCGCGTGGCGAATAGATGCACGCGCGTGAACGGATTGGGATGCCGCAGCGCGATGACGAGGGCATCCGCTTCCGGCGCGATCCGCTCGAGCGTTGCCGGCACAAGCCGCGGCGCCTCGAGCTGCCGGAAACGCCCCACATACAGGTCGTCGACGCGTTCCCCTGCGGTGATCCGGACCACGATCCGCGTGCCGGACCCCTTCAGGAAGAGCTCGTAATCCCCGGCGGGAAGATTGAGCAGGACGAGATTCCCATCCTCGTTTGCCACATGCTCGAAGCGGTCGACGGAAAAGCTGTCGCCGCGAAGCTCGAACAGCGCCACGTCGTCGCGGGCCGGCTTTCCGGCCGGGAGGCCGGTCCGGGACACGGCGCGCGGCAGGAAGGGGACCCGGACAGGCTCGCCGACCCGGCCATGGATCGACTGCTGGAACGTCGCCCGGTCGGGGAGGAGGGGCCAGGTGTGCGCAGTCCCCTCGGGGCCCTGCGCCGTGATCGTGTCGATGGCATTCGCCCCCGCCACCGGGAGCACGCCGAGATCGATCACCCCATTGGCATCGGTCTTGAGCGAGACCGCAAACGGGCTCCGGTAGTCGCGGGCCTTGAGCGTGATGGTGACAGGACGCGACGGCCGCGGCTCCCCCGTCTTCCCACGCACCTCGACAGTCGTCCGCTCACCGGAGCGGACAAGAAACAGATCCTCGACCTTGTCGGTGCGGTCGATGGCGTTGACGGCAAACGATTGGCTTGCGGCGAGATTCTGAAGCTCGCCACCGGCCGTCAGCCGCTTCACGCTTCCTGAGAGCGTGAAGGTCACCGTGGCGAGCCGCTGCGGCACGAGAAACTCGTAGGCCCGCTCCCGGTCCTCGAAGAGCTCGAAATCAAACACCTCCTTGATGGCCGGAACTCCGTCGAGATCGACCGACTGGATCGTCAGCTTCGGGGATTCCAGCTGCGTGAGCGACACCGGCCGGCCGTTGACCTGCAGCGCCGGCCGGATGATGACCTCGGCGGTCGAGAGCGTCCGCAGGCTCTCCCGGTCGACGTGGAATCCGGCCTGCAGGTCGTGCGACTCGGGCACATGATCGAAGAAATCGAGACTCGTGATCTCCGCACCGTCGCCGACCGGAGCCGTGACGACGATCGGCTTCCGCCCCGGCGCGGTGCTGAACGGCACGAGGATCGTGCCGTTCTCACCACTCGAAAACTCCTGCCCCTCGAGGAACAGCCGGGCCTTCGGCACCTTGCGGCCGGCGTCATCGAGGATCGTGAACCGCTGCCCTACGCCGCTGCCGGCGACCAGCGCCCGGAGCCTCCCTTTGCGAACGATCGCCCGACTCGACCGGCCGTTGCCGACGAAATCGACGACATACACACCCGGCTTGGCAAGCTGCGGAAGATCGACATGACGGATGCTCCTCGCCAGCGGGTCGGCGTTCGATGCGACGACGAATTCAAACGTCGGTGTCAGGCCGTCGAGCGGGATGTCGGTGTCGATCTCCTTGGCGTGCTCGAGGAGATGACCGAGGGTGTTGATCTCGAAAATCCGCACCGACAGCTCCGGCACGTTTTTCACGGCGAGGTCGAGGGCCACTGGCGCGTCGGCACCGAAAAACGCCGGGTTCGTCGGGAGAAACTCGATGTCGACCCGATCGCGAAGCGCCCGGTAGGACGCCGGACCGAGCACCGCCGCATGTTTTTCCCTCTCGCCGAGGCCACTCAGGAGCTTCGTCTCGGCAAACAGCCTCGCCAGGTAATCCCCGTCGATGAACGGGGCGAACTCGCGCGGGTCGGCCGCGTCGACGAGATCGTGCGTGAGGTGCTGCCGGACGAGCGGCTCGTCATTCCCCACCGGCGCCAGGAGCGAGCCCTCGAACGCCATCCCGAGATTGCAGGGAAAGGCCCGCGCGGCGTCGCTCGCCAGGAGCTTCGGCGCCACGTAGCCCTGCGGACGCGGCAGCGAAAGATACTCAAGCAACGTCTCCTTGCTCCACTTTCCCTCCGTCAGATCGAGGGCGAGAAGGTGGTAGCGGACATGCGCCTTGAGCGAGTTGTGGACCGGCGCGAGCCGGTCGGTGAAGTTTTTCAGCCGATCGAGGTAGGCACGCTTCACGGTCGCGTCGTTCCGCCAGTCCTCGTCGGCCCCCGGCTGGAGCTTCTGCAGCATCGCCGCCACGAAGGCGGGGTGGTCGACAAGCTCGGGCCTGAGCCTGGCAAGCGCGTCGAGCTGGGAGATGGTGAGGCGCCGATGGATCGGCAGCGACCCGAAGCCGGCCGAGTCCTGGGCGTCGAGATCGTCCGCGATCAGCTTCTCGAGTGCCGCGTGATCGGGGCGCACAAGCCTGGCGAGGAGCTGACGGCGGCGGATCGGATCGAGCGGGGCCTCGCCCACTGCGCCGTCGCAGAGCCGGTCGAGGGCCGCATCCTCGTAGCCGTCGAGCGTGTCGGGGGCATGCGCCTGGGACCGCGCGGCAAACGCCTCGGCCGACAAGAGCGCCGGATCGAGCGCGGTCGGCAGTTGCGGCTCGGCACCGGGAACGAGCCGTTCGTGCGGGTAGAAGACCCCGAGCCGGCGCTCGAGATACGCAACCGACTCCTGCGGCGCGATCGCGAACGTCAGCAGCGCCCGCCGCGAGCGGATCTCCCACACCCGCGGCGTCTCGCCATGCGCCTTCACCCAGTCGGCAAGCAGCCGCTCGACCTCGGCGTACTTCTCCGTGTTGAGCAGGTGGAGCGCGTGAAAATAAAAATAGTCCTCCGTCCCCGGCACGAGCCTCGAAAGAACCGCCTCGCGATCCTCGGCGAGCGCAAAATCCTCCACGAAGCCGATCTCGCCGGCCCGGCCAGTCGCACTCCAGTGTGTCAGCGTCAACATCACCGCGCAGGCTACCGCAGGCCAGCGGCGAAGGCACGGGACGGGCGCTTTGCAACCAGAAGCCGACCGATGATGCAGCACCATGAGAACCCTCTCGGCATGGACGGGACCGACAGCCGCGCGCCGACTCCTCCGACCTCAAGGCAGAAGTGCGGGGGCAGACTGTGCGGAGAACGGACAGCGGGGGACGCCGTTACAGCCCCCCCGACCCGCCAATCCTAGTTCAGGATTCCGTCGCGTTTCGCGGGGGCAGGATGGGAGTCGCTGAACACGTGGCTGGGGATCGTCAGCCTGTCATTTCCAATGCGGTCAGGCACTCTGCCGGCCGGAGCCCGGCGGGAAGGGGATGAAGGCGGGGGTGGAGGGCGTGGGCGAGAATCTCGAGGCTATCGACCAGACGCGGTCCTGGACGGCTGAAATAGGCGTTGCCGTCGAGACAATAGACCCGCTCGTTGCGGACGCAGGACAGCTGGGAAAATCCGGGCTGGGCGAGGAGCAGGGGAAGATCCTGACGGGTGCGGGGGATGTCGAACCCGCAGCAGGCGATCACGAGCACCTCCGGATCGGCCGCCACGATCTCCTTCCAGGGGACCGACCGTGACTTCTCCCCCTCGCGGCCGAGCACTTCCCGGCCACCGGCGAGGCCGACGATCTCGGGGGACCAGTGGCCGGCCGTGAACGGCGGATCGATCCACTCAAGGAGCATCACGCGCGGCTGACTGGTCACCGCAACGGAACGCGCCGCGACCGCATCGATACGCCCCCGGAGCCGCGTCACGGCCGCGTGGCCACGTTCTGGCACGCCGGCCGCATCGGCCACCGTGGAGAGACTCGTGAGCACCTCGGCGAGTGTCGCCGGTTCGAGATTGACGACGCGCGGCGCACCGGGAAGCCGGCAAGCGGCAGCGGCCACCTCCGCCTCGGCGACCGCACAGACATCGCACAGCGCCTGCGTGACGATGAGATCGGGGGCGAGCCGTTCGAGCATGGGCAGATCGAGTTCGTAGAGTGCCCGTTGCGAGCGGATCCGCTCGCGGACGAGCTCGTCGATCGCACGGCTCGGAGCGTCGGTCGGGATGAGTGTGCGGGTCACACGCGGCAGACCACGGACCGTCGGCGGGTGATCGCATTCATGGGTCACGCCGACGAGCGACTCCCCGAGACCGACCTCGCAGACGATCTCGGTGGCGCTGGGAAGGAGCGAGACGATGCGCATGGGGTGAGGCGTGGGGCCGGGTATGAGGGGAAGGTATGATGGAGGGCAGTGTAGCGGTCGGCGGGGACTGGCCCGCCTCCGTGAGAACTTTCCGGGGGAACCGCGGGTGAGTTGCTTCTCAGATCTCATGCTCCGAACCGCGAGTCTCGTGGCGATGCTGGCGGCCTGCCTTGTGACCCGGGCGCGGCTCCAAGCCGACGATACGATCGGCCTCGAACTATTCGAAACCCACATCCGCCCCGTGCTGGTGGAGCACTGCCTGGAATGCCACCGCAGCGGGGGCTTGGCCGAGGGGGGCCTCGTCCTCGACCACCGCGAGGGGATGAGGGCCGGCGGGGCAGGGGGCCCGATCCTCGCCCCCGGTGATCCGGCAAACAGCCGTCTGCTCGCGATCCTCCGGCACGAGGTTCCGGGACTGGAGATGCCACTCGATGCCGACCGGCTCGATGAGCCAGCGATCAAGGCGTTCGCCGAGTGGATCGCCGCCGGAGCCCCCGATCCGCGTGATCCACCCGCGATCACCGGCCCCGTCGCGCCGACTGACTTCAGCGAGCGGCGGCGGTGGTGGAGCTTTCAGCCACTCGCCGCCCGGGATGCACCACCGGCACGACTCGCCGAGTGGAGCGCGAGCCCGATCGACCGCTTCGTGCTGGCGAGGCTCGATGCCGCCGGCATCGAACCGGCGCCGGTCGCCGATCCCGCCACGCTCCTCCGCCGGCTGTCGTTTGTGCTGACGGGACTTCCCCCGACACCGGAAGAGGTGATCGCCTTCACGGTCGATCCATCGCCGGCTGCCTACGAGGCAGCGGTCGACAGGATGCTCGCCTCGCCCCGCTACGGCGAACGTTTCGCCCGCCACTGGATGGATCTCGTCCGCTACTGCGAGTCACACGGCAGCCAGGGAGACCCGGAGCTGCCCAATGCCTGGCGCTACCGCGACTATCTCGTCCGCGCGTTCAACGACGATCTTCCCTACGACCGGTTCGTGCGCGAGCAGATCGCCGGGGATCTGCTCCCCGATCCGCGGTGGAACGGCACCGAGGGAAACAACGAGTCGGCGATCGGCCCTGCGCACCTGCGAATGGTCGAACTCGGCTTCGTGCCCGTCGATGCCCTCGACGACCAGGTGAAAGTGGTCGAAAACCAGATCGACGTCTACTCGAAGACCTTCTTCGGACTCACCGCCGCCTGTGCCCGCTGCCACGACCACAAGTTCGACCCGATCACGCAGGAGGACTTCTACGCCCTCTACGGAATCTTCGCCAGCAGCAGGCCGGGACAGGTGATTCTCGATCGTCCGGAATCGCTCCGCGTCGGTGGCGATGAGTTGGCCGGCCTGAAACGCCAGACAAAGTCCGCCCTGGTGAGTGCCTGGCTCGATGCGGTCGATCGTCTTCCCCTCCGCCTCGAGGCGCAGGCGGCACGGGCGGCGAGGGCTTCCACGCTCCGTGCGGAGCATGATGCGGTGAGGGCAGCCATCGACGCGATCGAACTTCCCGCCCGGGCCCGCGCTCGAGTGCACCGTGAAGGCTCAACCACCGCGACGTCGCTTCCGGCACCTTTTGCGCGCTGGAGTTTCTCCGGCGGCACCCACGACAGCGTCGGCGGTCTCGATGGGGAGCTTTTAGGCGGAGCGATCGTTCGCGACGGCCGCCTCGTTCTCGATGGCGTGGGGGCGAACATGCGCACCAGAGCGATCGATCGTGATCTCGAGGAGAAGACGCTCGAGGCGTGGGTTGCACTATCCAACCTCGACCAGCGGGGGGGAGGGGTGATCGGCCTCGACATGCCCGACGGCAGGTTCTTCGACTCGATCGTGTTCGGGGAGATGAAGGCCCGTCATTGGCTCCCGGGCAGTGACTTCTTCAATCGCACGCAGGATCCGGAAGGTGGTGCGGAGACAGCCGGGCCTGGCGAGTTCGTCCATGTGGCGATCGTCTATGCCGCCGACCATTCGATCCGCGTCTACCGCAATGGCCAGCCGTATGGCGCCCCCTACACCAAGGGCACGTTGTGGAGATTCAAGGCTGGTGGATCCCGGTTCCTATTCGGCCAGCGGCTCTCCGACATCAATCCACCGCTTGCGGGTGAAATCGACGAGGCGCGCGCGTACGACCGGGCCTTGTCGGGCGACGAGGTGGCGGCATCGTACCGGGCCGGTCCGGAAGGGGTGAGCGACGACGAACTCCTGGCGAGCCTCGACGATGCCGAGCGGCAGACGCTTGCGAGGCTCCGCGGCGACCGCGCGAGAGTCGCTGCCGAACTCGTCACCACCGGCGCCACTTCCGATCCCCCGCTCGAAGCCGCCCTCGCCAGCGCCACGAATGACGCCACAAGCCCCCTCCACGCCTGGGTCAAGCTCTCCGCGATTCCCCCGGAAGCCTGGCCGGACGCCTGGGGGAGTCTGGTCACGTCGTTGCGGGCGGAGCGGGAGTCGCGAGTGGGCGCCAACGCCCGGGCCGCCCCGCTGTGGGATCTGCGCGGTGCTGACCATGCGACGTGGTTCCGTCATGGCACAGGTCTCCCCGGCGAACCGTCGGGGAATGGCGATTTTGAGGTCTCCCCCGATGGAGATCGGGTGATCACCGGCATCCTTCCGGCCGGGATCCACACGCATCTGGTGAGCAGTCGCCAGCCAGCGGTTTACCAGTCGCCACGGTGTGTCATCGACAGCGACAGCATCTACCTCCGTGTCCTCGGCAGGGGCAGCGTCGCCCGACTCGTGATCGAGAATTACCCGCTCGGCAACGGCGGGATCTATCCGGCCGTTCGCCCCGACCGTGACGACCTCGCCTGGCTCCGCCTCGACACGAACTACCGCCGGGGGGCGAGCGCCTACGTGGAACTCGTCACCGATCCGACTGAAAGGGCCTTTTTCGGGATCGCCGAGGTGTCGAAGGGGGATGCCCCCGAGCCTCCGCGCGACACATTCCTCGCGGCGGCACCTTTTCTCGAGGGAGTGGCGCCTCGGGGCTCTGCCGAACTCTCCGGCCGGATGGCGATGCGCCTCGGCGAGACCGTCCGCGACTGGAACGAAGGCGTGCTCGATGATGACAGCCGCGCCCTGCTCGATTTCTTTGTCCGTGGCGGAATCCTCCCCACGACGCTCACCGAGCTTTCCGCTCTGCGGGAAATTGTCGACCGCCATCGGGGGATCGAGCGGGGCATTCCGGTGCCTCGGCGTGCACCGGGCGTCCTCGAGGCGGCGGGATACGATCAGCCACTTTTCATCCGTGGCCAGCACACCCGTCCGGCGGATCTGGTGCCGAGGCGCGGCCTTTCGATCTTCGCATCCGCCCCGTACGCGCCTCGTGCCGAGGCCTTGAGCGCCCCGAGCGGACGGCTGCAACTGGCCGACGAGGCGGTCGGGCCGGGGAAGGATCTCCTCGCCCGCGTCATGGTCAACCGGCTCTGGCACCATGCCTTCGGCCGCGGCATCGTCGCCACCACCGACAACTTCGGGCTGCTCGGTTCTCCCCCCACGCACCCCGATCTCCTCGATTGGCTCGCCAATCGCTTCATCAACGATGGCTGGTCGGTGAAGCGGGCCCTGCGGGAGATGGTCATGAGCCGGGCCTTCCTCGGATCGGCCCGCCCGCCGCGGGGCGCGACAGAGGCCGATCCGCTCAACGAGCTCCTCTCCCACGCTCCGCTCCGCCGCCTCGATGCCGAGTCGATCCGGGATTCGATCCTTGCCACGTCCGGCCAGCTCGATTCGACGATGGGGGGACCAGGCATCGACGTCTACCACACGGCGAAGACCGAAGGGGGCGGACCGGTCGGCCCGCTCGACGGCAGCCGGCGACGCAGCGTGTATCAGCGGATTCGCCGCAACGCCTCCAATCCGTTCCTCGAGGTCTTCGACGCCCCGAAGCCGGCGACGACCCGCGGCACGCGCGACGTCACCGGCACACCGGCGCAGGCCCTGGCGATGCTCAACGACCCGTTCGTGATCGATCAGGCAGCCAAGTGGGGCAACTCCGTCGCCGCCGAATCGACGGCCAACGACGCGCGACTCCGCGGCATGTTCCTCCGGGCCCTGTCTCGCCTCCCGGACAGCGAGGAACAGGCGATGCTGCTGGCCCACCTCGCTGCCGTCCGCGCCGACCACGCCCTCCTCTCCGACGGTTCGCCGCGAACCACGTCCGAGCGTGAGTCGCTCACCTGGGGTGATGTGGCCCATGC
Organism: Planctomycetaceae bacterium; assembly: GCA_947453875.1. Classification (GTDB taxonomy): domain Bacteria; phylum Planctomycetota; class Planctomycetia; order Pirellulales; family UBA1268; genus QWOP01. Next base: position 11,893 of record CANGIH010000016.1, read on the forward strand.
CATTCTCTGCCTGAAGGAGTTCATCCATGTCGAGTGACACGCGGTGGCCCGGCCGAGGGGGCGGCACCATCCCCCGACGCCAACTGCTGGCCGGGGCTTCGAGCGGTTTCGGTGCGCTGGCGCTGTCAGCGCTCTCGGCCCTTGGAGAGCTGCCCCCGTCCGCCGGCAGCACGGCCCCGCCGCGACGCGTGCGGAGCGTGATCTTCTGCTTCATGTCGGGAGGGGTCTCGGCCGTCGATTCGTTCGACCCCAAGCCACGGCTGGCGGTCGATCATGGCAAGCCGATGCCTGTCCCGGTGAAGCCGACGATGTTCAATGCCAACGGCACGATCATGGCTAGCCCGTGGGAATTCCAGAGACGCGGCTCGAGCGGCCTGCCGGTGAGCAATCTCTTTCCCCATCTGGCCGGCTGTGCCGATGATCTCGCCGTGATCCGCTCGATGACGAGCCCTGCCAACGAACACGCCCAGGCCAACTACCACCTCCACAGCGGCTTTTCCCTCGCCGGCCATCCGAGCGCCGGGGCCTGGATGTCGTACGGGCTGGGGAGCGAGTGCCGGGAAATGCCGGGCTTTGTGGTCCTGGCCGGAGGGGGGGCTCCGCTTGGGGGCGTCGGCGTCTACGGCAGCGGCTATCTGCCGGCCAACCATCAGGCGACGCTCCTCGATCCCTCCGCCGGCGAACCTGTTCCCAACATCCGGCCGCGCGAGCCGATCGCGAGCCAGGCGGCGCGGATGCGCGTTGTCGAGCGTCTCGACCGACGGCGGCTCACACTCACCGGCGAGGATCCGCGACTCGAGGCGGCGATCAGGAACTACGAGACAGCCGCCCGGATGCAGACGGCCGTGCCCGGTTTCGTCGATCTTGCAGACGAGACGAACGAGACGAAGGCGCTCTACGGGATGGATTCGCCGGTGAAAGAGACCGTCGAGTACGGCCGCCAGTGCCTCCTCGCGCGTCGCCTCGTGGAGCGGGGCGTGCGGTTCATCGAACTGACCTGCCTTCCGCGGCCAGCCGAACTCGGGCAGATCGGCAATCCCTGGGATCAGCATGGTGGCCTGAAAACCGGACATGCCGAGATGGCGATGCAGGTGGATCAACCGATCGCCGGACTGATCCACGATCTCAAGCGACGCGGACTCTTCGAGGAGACGCTCATCGTCTGGGCAGGCGAGTTCGGCCGGACCCCGTTCGCCCAAGGGTCGGACGGCCGTGACCACAATCCCTTCGGGTTCAGCGTGTGGATCGCCGGCGGCGGGGTGAGGGGAGGGTCCGTGCACGGCGCCACCGACGACCTCGGCTATCACGCTGTCGAACATCCCGTCACCGTCCACCATCTCTGGGCGACGACGCTCCATCTCCTTGGCGTCGACCACGAAAAGCTCACCTACCGCTTCGGTGGCCGCGACTTTCGCCTCTCCGATGTCCATGGCCGGGTGATCCGCGACATCCTCGCCTGACGTCTCATGGCCAGCTGTCCCGCTTGGCGGCATGCTGCCGGGGGACTACAACGGTTGACAGGGGAGGGGGATCTGGCCAGGCCGGCAATGCCGCCCCTGACTGCCGTCAACACGTTCCCCGTCCTATCTTCCGCCCGAAGGAGCCTCACCGATGCCGTCCGAGCCCACGTCCGATCGTCTGCGTCTCTCCCGCCGCGGCTTCACCGGGGCACTCACGCTCGGCGCCGCCGCCGCGGCTGCCACCCCGGCGCTCGCCCGCGTGCGGCAGTCGGAGAAGGAGACGATCATCGGCTCGGGCGAGCACACGTTCCGCGTCAAGCATCACTTCCCACAGCTTCCGGACCGCTACACCTGGCAGACGACCCACAACGTCGCCGTCGACGGGGCGGGCAACCTCTACGTGATCCATGAAGGCCACAAGGACAAGAAGGACCATCCGGCGATCTTCGTGTTCGATCCCCAGGGGAGGTTCATCCGGGCCTTCGGCAGCCAGTTCCAGGGAGGGGGCCACGGGATCGAAGTCCGCAGGGAGGGGAGTGAGGAATTCCTCTATGTCTGTGCCTACCAGCAGGTAAAGGCATTC
>CANGIH010000017.1 GCA_947453875.1 Planctomycetaceae bacterium
GATTTGACCCCAGTCTGGCCCGATTGGTGCTGTTTTTGCCCGTTTCATGGCCTCCCCTTGTGAATCATGGGGGAGCCTTTCTATAGTTATGGACTTTCCGTCGAGTCACCCCAGTTCCCGTTGAAGGCGTAGGCGGCCGTCGCCACGAACGCAAGCATGAAGGTTCGCGCCAGCGTCCGTCGCATCTGCGACAAGTGTAAGATTGTCCGCCGCCGCGGCGTGGTCTTCGTCGTGTGCGAGGATCCTCGCCACAAGCAACGGCAGGGATGATCCGCGGATACCGTCGCGTCGGAGGCTTTGCCTCCCGACGTTCGCGGTCATTCGAGATGTGAGATGACAAAGCGAGCTTGGAATGGTGGGTGAGGGAGATCCCTTATCAGCCAATCCTCTTGTTGTCGCTCCGTTCGGTTGTCCGTGGCGTCGTGGCGCTTTGGAATGGTCCGTCGTATCGTGTTGGTCCGTACTGCGAGTCTGTCGGGGCGACAGTGCCCCGGTGTCGTGAAGCATCCCGAAACGAACAGTCGCACTGGTCGCCCTGTCGCGGTCGCCAGGAGCGGCTTCTCCACCTGAGAGTCCCCCATGCCTCGTCTCCTCGGCGTCGACATTCCGTCGGAGAAGAAAACGATCTTCTCGCTGCAGTATCTCTACGGGGTCGGCCCCCGAGTCGCGCGTGAGTTGTGCCACAAGGCCGGCGTTGATCCCGAGGGGATCGCCAAGAATCTCCATGAGGACGAGCTGGCGCGTCTGGCTGCCCTCATGGACAAGGACTACGTTGTCGAGGGGCAGTTGCGTCGTCAGGTCTCGCAAAACATCTCGCGGCTCAAGGACATTGGCAGCTATCGCGGGGTTCGCCATCGCCGTGGCCTGCCTGTCCGCGGTCAGCGGACTCGCACCAACGCCCGTACGCGGAAGGGGCCGAAGAAGACGGTGGCCGGGAAGAAGGGCGTCAAGGATCTCAAGTAGTCCTCTGTGGACAGCTTGTCCCTCTCGGTAGCGGGGCGAGGTGTCGGTGGGGGGCTGGTTCGGTGTCGCGGAATCGGCTGCCAGGGCGTGAATCCGCGGTTCGTCGCAAATACACTCATACACTGTAGTTACATACGCTGGCCTCGCGGACCTGTTGGCAGGGACGTCTGGCTCCTGGGATTTGAAGTTCCAGGGATCACGGATTTTCAGGGACTTAAAGAGAGCACGGATTCATGTCGAAGGTTGCAAAGACCAAGAAGAAGAGCGTCTCGGCCGGCATCGCCTACATCACGGCGAGTTTCAACAACACCACCGTCACCATCACCGACACCAAGGGCGACACCCTCTGTTGGGCCAGCGGTGGCACTTGTGGCTTCAAGGGGAGTCGCAAGGGAACTCCATTCGCCGGTCAGTGTGCCGCGCAGCAGGCGGCCGAGAAGGCGTCGAAGTTCGGTGTCAAGGATCTCGAAGTTCGGGTTCGTGGTCCGGGGAGCGGCCGGGAGAGCGCCATCACGGCTCTTCAGGCTGCCGGGATGAATGTGAAGAGCATCGAAGACATCACCCCACTGCCTCACAACGGTTGCCGTCCCCCGAAGAAGCGTCGCGTCTGATCGTCAGTCGCGCACCCTTCAGTCAGCACCACCCCCCACCCAAAAATCACATCAGTGCGGCGATACCCGCCACACCACCTCGCGAGCGATCGAGCAACACCACGATCGAGAATTCATGGGACGCATCACCGGACCTGTCTGCCGCCTCTGCCGTCGTGACGGCCTCAAGCTTTTCCTCAAGGGAACTCGTTGCGATACAGGGAAGTGCGCTTTCGAGCGCCGTAGCACGCCGCCGGGCATGGTTCAGAAGCGTCGGAGCAAGCCGACCGAATACGGCATCCACCTCCGCGAGAAGCAGAAGGTGAAGCACTACTACGGCGTCCTCGAGCGCCAGTTTCGCACTTACTTCGCCCGCGCCGAGCGGGGGAAGGGAAACACCGGTGAGATGCTCATGTCGCTGCTTGAGCGGCGTCTTGACAACATCGTCTACCGGATCGGTTTTGCGCCGTCCCGCGCTGCTGCCCGGCAGATGGTGCTCCATGGGCACGTCACCGTGAATGGCAAGCGAGTCGACGTTGCGAGCTATCTCGTCAAGGCTGGTGATCTGCTGCGGATCAAGAATCGGACGAAGAGCCTGCAGTTGGTTCACGCCTCCCTTTCTGCGAACCGTCGCGACGTGCCCGATTTCCTCTCGCGTTCGGAGGCAGGTGTTCCGGAGGGGCGGGTCGATCGGCTTCCCTCGGCGGACGACGTGTCGCTTCCTGTCCAGGCAAATCTCATCATCGAGCTCTGCTCGAAGTGATCCCTGCTGCCCGTTGTCGGATGGCGACCGGACTGCGATGGGCCCCGGTCAGGATGGCCACCGCACGAAATCGAATCACCACTTCACGGCCTTGACTGGCCGATCGTTCAGTACACAGGCAAGGAGATACGCATGCACATCCGTTGGCGCGGGCTCGAACTTCCCAGCTCGGTCACGTCCGATGCGAAGACCCTGACTCCGACGTACGGCAAGTTCGTCGCCGAGCCGTTCGAGAGGGGTTTTGGCACCACCGTGGGCAACAGTCTCCGTCGGGTGCTCCTCTCGAGTCTTGAGGGAAGCGCGGTCACCCAGATCAAGGTGGGCAGCGCGCTCCACGAGTTCAGCACCATCAAGGGGGTGCTGGAGGATGTCACCGACATCGTCCTGGCGGTGAAGAGTCTTGTGGTGAAGAACCACAGCGATTCAACCCGCGTCATCCGCGTCGAGAAAAGCACCAAGGGGCCGATTACCGGTGCCGACGTGCAGACCGACGAGGCTGTTGAGGTGGTCAACAAGGACCTCGTTCTCGCCACCCTCACCGATGACGTGCCTTTTGAGTTGGAGATGGTGGTGGAGAACGGGCGCGGCTATGTGCCGGCCAGCGAGCACAGCCCCGATGCCCAGGAAATCGGCATCATCCCGGTCGATGCGGTCTTCAGCCCGGTGACCCGAGTCCGATATGAGGTCGAAGAGACCCGCGTGGGGCAGAAGACGAACTACGACCGGCTCACGATGGAGATCTGGACCAACGGCACCGTGACCCCCGACATGGCGCTCGTCGAGGCGGCCAAGATCCTTCGCAAGCACCTCAATCCGTTCGTCGGCTACACCCAGCAGGGGGCCGCGGTCAATCTTCCGCCGGTCATCGACTGGACCACCCTCAAGCCCTCCGAGGAGGGTGTCAGGGGTATGTTGGTCAGCCAACTCGGCCTGTCGGTACGGGCCAGCAACTGCCTGGCCACGGCCAACGTCAACACCGTCGGAGACCTGATGGCGTATACCCGGGAGCAGATCTTGGAGATGCGCAACGCCGGTGAGCAGACCGTCGAGGAGATCGAGGCCAAACTCGCCGAGCATGGTCAGAGGCTTGCCTCTTCGGCGGTCGAGGCCTGATCAGTCAAGGCTCAAATATCCGGCGTTCCCTGAGGTCCGGCATCAGGAACGATCCACCGTTCACACCAGCCCGCAACAGTTTTGCTTGAAGGATTTCCCCCATGCGCCATCGTCGTAAGGGCCGTGTGCTCGGCCGCAGCCCCTCCCACCAGCGGGCTCTCCTCCGCAATCTTGCCGCCGCCCTGATGCTCACCGAGCGGGAGTATGAGGCCGACGAAGTTGGCGCTCCCAAAGTAGCCGGCCGGATCGTTACCACCGTGGCCAAGGCCAAGGAGGTGCGCCCCCTCGTCGAACGCTGCATCACGATCGCCAAGCGAGGGCTGCAGTCTTCGTCGAAGGCCAATGAATTCGCCGCGACTGCCGAACGAAATTCAGCGGCCTGGAAGCAGTGGCGTGAGAGCGACCAGTGGCGGAAGTGGGCCCAGGCGTCGGCTCCCGCCGTCGTGGCCCGCCGGCGCGTCGTGCAACTGCTCGGTGACAAGAAGGCGGCGCGGATCCTGTTTGAGAAAATCGCTCCTCGGTTCATCGATCGCCCGGGGGGCTATACGAGGATCCTCAAGCTCTCCACGCCGCGGCTTGGCGACGCCGGCCCCAGGGCGGTGCTCGAGTTTGTCGGAAGTGGCCCGGCGGTTGACCGCGGGACAGCCCCGCAGGTGCAATCTCGTCGTCCGGCCAAGGGAGCGGGGGCAAGCTGACCCTTCTTCCATGGTCCTGATTCCACGGCCTTTCGCCGTGAATAGGCGAGTTCACCGCTGCTTGATGCGGCGGCCGACCCTCAAAAAAACGGCTTTTCCTCGGTTGTCGCAAGTCGACTGATTCGTCCGGATGTCCCGTATCCGGAGCGGTGATCGATCGGTTTCTCCACGGACAGCGACGAGTCGTCTTCATTCGGGGGGCTGTCGACCCCTGTTGGATTGCACGGCCGAGAGGGTGTATGCTTGTGTCGGTGTCGCCGGTCGCTGGCGTGATGGCGGGGAGGGGGCAAGCTCTCCGTCGAACGCCCCCGGTCGGTTCGGCATCACCCTCTCTTTCGTGATGACCGTACGCCGGACTGAGCCACGTTTTCATTTCACCAGGCTCGGTGCGGTCAGGTCCGGGCGGATCGATTCCGTCGCGGCGGGGCGGGGGCAGGCTTCGATCCTTCGCGTTCAAATCCTAGGCGCCTTGGGGGCGTGATATGCGGATGCGTTTGCCCACGTTCCCTCTGTTGGTTCGGTGCCGTGCGAGCCTCTTGCTGGTGGCTTGTGGGCTGATGCTTGGGAAGGCGCCGTCCCTGTCGGCCAGGGATCTGGACGATCACTTCGGCATCCCGCAGGTGAAGTTCATCAACGAGCAGGTGGCTGCCGGATGGGCCGATGCGAAGATCAAGCCAGCGGATCCTGCCACCGATCAGGAGTGGTGCCGCCGGGTCCATCTCGACATCATCGGGCGGATCCCAACTGTCCAGGAACTCAACGCCTACGTCGCCGATAGCTCCCCGGCGAAGCGGGCCAATCTCGTCGGTCGTCTGCTGGGGGACGATTATGTCGATGAGTATGCCCGTAACTGGACCGATGTTTGGACCACCATTCTCATCGGCCGCAGCACCGAAAACGACAACGTAAACCGTGCCGGAATGCGGCAGTGGTTGCGACGGGCGTTCTCGAAGAACATGCCCTACGACCGGTTCGTGACCGAACTGGTGACGGCCACCGGGGTCAACAAGTCGGGCGAGAAGGGATTCAACGGCGCCACCAACTTCCTCTCGGGCAAACTCGACGAGAACGGCATCCAAGCCACGGCCAAGACCGCCCAGGTGTTTCTCGGCCTTCAGGTGCAGTGCACGCAGTGTCACAACCATCCCTTCAACAAGGGCAAGCAGAATCAGTTCTGGGAGTTCAATGCGTTCTTCCGGCAATCGCGGGCGCTGCGGAAGTTCGAGGGCACCCGTGATGTGCAGGCGATCGAACTGGTCGATGAGGATTGGTCGGGCGAGGGGGGGAATGCAGCCCAGGCGGAACTCTACTACGAGCTCCGCAACGGCCAGATGAAGGTCGCTTTTCCGGTCTTCATCGACGGGACCGCGGTCGATCCGACCGGCTACCTCCCCGCAAAGATGGATGACGGCACCGAGTACGGTGTCAATCGTCGGCAGGCGTTGTCGCAACTGATCGTGGACAGCCCGCTCATGCCCAAGGCGGCTGTCAATCGGGTCTGGAGTCACTTTTTCGGGTATGGCTTCACCCGCCCGATCGACGACCTCGGCGAACACAACGCACCGTCGCACCCCGAACTGCTCGATGGCCTCGGCGAGCGGTTGCGGGAGCAGAGCTTCGACGTGAAGGAGCTCATTCGGTGGATCACCCTTTCCCAGGCTTATTCGCTCGCCAGCCGGATCACCAAACCAAATGCCTCGGACGATCCCGCGGTGGGTGAAAAGCCGAAGTTCTCCCGCTTCTACCTCCGTCAGATGCGCCCTGAGGAGCTTTACCAGTCGCTGCTGACGGCGACCGAGGCAGATCAGGCGGACGACAAGGGGGAGAAGGCGTCACGCAAGAAGGATGAATGGCTGTCGCAGTTCATCATCGCCTTCGGCACCGACGAGGGGGACGAGGCGACCACCTTCAATGGCTCGATTCCCCAAGTGCTGATGATGTTCAATGGCGATCTGGTGAAGACGGCCACCGCCACCGGCAAGGGGGGCTTCCTCGATCGGGTCGCCACGGCTGAGATGAGCAATGCTCAGCGGATCGACGCCCTCTACGCCGCGGCGCTCGCCCGCAAGCCGAGCCGCAAGGAGATCAGTCTCGCCAACCAAATGATGGTCGCCCGCAAGGGGGACGCGATCGGCGCCCTGCAGGACATCTGGTGGGCGGTTCTCAATTCGAACGAGTTCATCATCAACCACTGACACCCGCAGTGCCCAGCCCGGGCCACGCTCCGGGCCTGACCGGATCCGATTCCTGATCGTCTGCACGCCGCTGAAACCTCCCCGTCACCCGTCTGCTCAATCCGAGGAACCCCGCCATGTCCGTTTCCAGCCGCCTCGTCGATGGGATGAACCGCCGGCACTTTATGAGCCACCTCGCCGGTGCCGCGGCGCTTGCCTCACCCGCCACCGCCTTCACCAACTCCATCCTCGCCAATGCCACCGACATGAAGAAACGGCACAAGGCCGCGATTCTGCTCTGGATGGGGGGTGGCCCGAGCACGATGGATATCTGGGATCTCAAGCCAGGGGCGGCGACCAGTGGCCCATTCAAGCCGATTTCCACCAGTGCGGATGGCATCCAGATCTGCGAGCACATGCCGCTCATGGCACAGCAGATGCACCACATGTCGCTGGTGCGATCGATGAGCACCCGCGAAGCGGACCATATGCGTGGCCGCTACTACATGCACACCGGCTACGTTCCCAATCCCAACGTCGAGCATCCCAGCTACGGCGCGGTCGTTGCCCATGAGTTGGCTGACCAGGTGCCCGATCTTGAGATTCCCCCTTTCGTCTCGGTGGGAAGTGGGAGCGTTGGTCCGGGTTTTCTCGGCATGACGTGGGCTCCGTTCGTCGTCGATTCCAACGGCAATGTGCGCAACATGGACATGGGGATCGATCCCGCCCGTCTGGCGCAGCGTCTCGAGATGCTCTCGGCCATCGAGGACAAGTTCATCGGCGAGAAGCGGGGGGCATCGGCCGATGACCATGCCAAGGTGCTCTCCAAGACGGTCAAGCTCATGACCAGCCAGCAGATGGACGCCTTCAAGGTCATGAAGGAGCCGAAGGAGTTGCAGGACAGGTACGGCAACACCGGCTTCGGGCGTGGCTGCCTGATGGCGCGGCGATTGGTGGAGCAGGGGGTGCCGTTCGTCGAGGTCGACCTTGGCGGCTGGGACAACCATGCGGACATCTTCAAGACGCTGTCCGACACCAAGCTGCCGGAACTCGACAAGGCGATGAGCGCGCTGGTCTCCGATCTCGCCGATCGAGGTCTTCTCGACGATACGGCGATCATCTGGATGGGAGAATTCAGCCGTACGCCGAACATCAACGGCAACGGCGGCCGTGATCACTGGGCACGGAGTTGGAGCGTCGCGGTGGGCGGTGCCGGTTTTAAGCGGGGGGTGGTCGTGGGGGAGACGAGTTCGGACGGGAAGGAAGTCGTCACCGAGCCCTATTCCTCGCAGGACCTCATGGCGAGCGTGCTCAAGTCGCTCGACATCTCGCTCGAGACCACCTTCACCGCGAAGAACGGGCGGCCGATGAAGATCGCCAACGCCGGGAAAGTGATCAAGGAGCTGTTCGCCTGATCCTCTGCCAGCGGGGAGGAGGGGAGGTGCGGGCCGGTGACCCACCGCCGGCCGCCTCGCGTGGCGGCGTGGCGGTGATCGACGGCACGCTGCGCCCCGTTCTTGTCCTCGTTCTGCCAGCCCTCCTCGAGCAGGTGCTAGCGATCTCTGTCGGGTTCACGGACAAGTGGCTGGCAGGCAACCTCCTCGAGGGGCCGGCCTACCTCGCCGCTGTGGGGCTGGTTGCCTACGCGCTCGGATTCCTGCCCGGACTGTTTGCCGTGCCCGCGGTGGCGGCAACGGCGTTGGTCGCGCGGGCCATCGGTGCGGGGGATCACGCGGCCGCTCGGCGGGCCGCGGGGCAGGCGTTCGTCATCGGGGGCGGGCTCGTGGCGGTCGTTGGCTTGGCGGCATGGGTCCTGGGTCGCCAACTTGTCGGCGCGCTCGGGCTGCCCCCCGACAGCACCGATCTGGCCCACGACTACCTCGCCATCGTCGGTCCCTCGCTGCCGGCGATGATGATCATCGCCGTGGGGGTGGCGGTTCTTCGCGGGGCAGGGGACATGGTGGCGGGACTGGCGGCGATGACGGTCGTGAACCTCGTCAATGCCGGGGCGAGCTTCGCGTTGGCTGCCGGCGTCTGGGGACTGCCGCGGCTGGGGTGGCGTGGCCTGGCGTGGGGCACCTTCCTGGGCTACAGCCTCGGTGCCGCCTGCACGTTGGTGCTCCTGGCTCGCCGCGACCGTCAACTCAGGCCCGCGGTGACCGACCTCCGCCCCGACCGTGCCTGGCTCCGCCGCATCCTCTCGGTGGGCCTGCCGGCCGGGACCGACGCGATCGGCAACGCGGTTTGCCACCTCTGGTTCCTTTCGGTGGTCAACCGGCTCGGCGACGTCGATGCGGCCGCGCACGCGGTGGCGATCACGATCGAATCGTTGGCGTTCCTGCCAGGGAGTGCGTTTGGCCTGGCATCCGCGACCCTTTCGGGGCAGTTTCTCGGCGCTCGCGACGAACGCCGGGCGCGGAAGTGCGTCTGGATTGCCGCAGCCGGATGCGTGGCCCTGATGTCGGCGATGGGGGGGGTGTTCCTGTTTGCCGCGGAGCCGCTGGCCGGTTGGTTTGTGGGGGGGGCCGGACGCCAACCCGAAGTGGCGTCCCTCACGGCGAGGCTTGTGAGGATCGTCGCCTTCGCCCAGCCTCCGCTGGCGATGCTGATGGTGTTCTCGGGGGGGCTCCGCGGTGCCGGAGCCACGCGTCCGCCGCTCATGGTCAACTTCCTCGGACTGATCCTCATCCGCCTGCCGCTGGCAATGCTCCTGGCCTGGCCGAGCGTGCCCCTCCCCGGCGGTTGGGTGGTCGAAGGGTGGAAAATGGGAGCGGCGGGGGCGTGGATTGCGATGGCGACCGACCTTGCGGTCCGCGGGCTGGCGATGGCCGCGATCTTCTCCGGACGAGGATGGTCCAGAACAGCGGACTGATGCCCTCCCCTGACGGTGGTGGTGCCAGGTCCGGGGATTGGCATGGCCGGTGGCGGCGACGACGATACACTCCTTAGAGGATCCGTTTTGGGGATCCATCACCGCCGGCACCGTCCTCCACGCCGGACGCCCCTTCACTCTCGCCCCGACCGAGACCGACCGCGGAGCCCCTCGATGGCAGTGGACCTCGACGCCGAACAATGGACGACCGCCGACGCGACCGATCTCTACGAGGTCGCCAGGTGGGGCAACGGCTATTTCTCGGTCGGTCCCAATGGCCACCTGCTCGTTCATCCCGACAAGGATCCAACCAAGAGCATCGATCTGAAGTCGCTCGTCGATCGCCTCCAGGTGCGTGGCATCGATCTCCCCATCCTGCTGCGGTTCGCCGAGATCCTCCAGCATCGCCTCGGTGAGATCCACGGGGCCTTTGCGACGGCGATGAAGGACGCCGGCTTCCGCGGAGACTACTGCTGCGTCTATCCGGTGAAGGTGAACCAGCAGCGACAGGTGGTCGAGGAGGTGCTCCAGTTCGGCCGCCCCTACCGATTCGGCCTTGAGGCCGGCAGCAAGCCGGAACTCCTGGCGGTGATCGCCCTGGCGGACAACGACACGCCGATCATCTGCAACGGATTCAAGGATGCCGAGTTCATCGAGACGGCGATGCTCGCGCAGAAGATCGGCCGGAACATCATGCCGGTGGTGGAGCGGTTCTCGGAGCTCCAGTTGGTCCTCGAGTATGCCGAGAAGCTCGGCGTGCGGCCGCGGATCGGGATGCGTGTCAAACTCGCGGCCCGCGGGAGTGGCCGCTGGCAGGCCTCGGGGGGCTATCGGAGCAAGTTCGGTCTGACAGCGAGCGAATTGCTCAAGGGGCTTGAGCTGCTCGCCTCCCGCGACATGCAGGATTGCTTCCAGCTGCTCCACTTCCATCAGGGGAGCCAGATCACCAACATCCGCCACATCAAGGCTGCGCTCACCGAGGCGTCGCGGATGTACACGGAGCTCGTGAAGCGGGGTGCAGGCCTGCGCTACCTCGATGTCGGTGGCGGCCTGGGAGTCGATTACGACGGCTCGCAGACCAATTTCGAGTCGAGCGTCAACTACAGCCTCCAGGAGTACGCCAACGACGTCGTCTACCACGTCCAAAACGCCTGCGACGAGGCCGGCGTGCCCCATCCCACGATCATCTCCGAGAGCGGCAGGGCGGTCGTGGCCTACCACAGCATGTTGATCTTCGGGGTGCTCGGGGTTTCAGAGCACGGGGGCAACGGCGAGGTGACGGAGCCTTCCGCCGAGGCCGAACAGCCGCTCCACGACTTGATGGAGACCTACCAGAATCTCAACGTCCGCAATCTGCTCGAGAGCTACCACGACGCCCAGCAGGCCCTCGACACAGCGATGAGTCTGTTTGCCAGCGGCTATCTGCCGCTCGACCAGCGGGCCTCGGTCGAGAACCTCTACTGGGCCATCTGCCGACGGATCAGCAAGCTCTCGAAACAACTCGATTTCGTTCCGGAGGAGCTCGAGGGGCTGACTCCGGCCCTCTCCGACACCTACTTCTGCAACTTCTCCCTCTTCCAGTCGATCCCCGACAGCTGGGCGATCAAACAGTTGTTTCCGGTGATGCCGATCCACCGCCTCAACGAGCGCCCTTCCCGTGAGGCAGTGCTCGGCGATGTGACCTGCGATTCCGACGGCAAGATCGACCAGTTCATCGACCGTCGCGATGTCAAGCGGACGTTGCCGCTTCATCCGCTGCAAAATGAGCCCTACTACCTCGGGGCCTTCCTCATCGGGGCCTACCAGGAGATCCTCGGCGACCTCCACAACCTTTTTGGCGACACCAACGCCGTCCACGTGAGCACGGACGCACGCGGCGAGGTGGTCCTCGACGCGGTGATCAAGGGGGATACCGTCCGCGAGGTGCTCGACTACGTCGAGTTCGATCCCGAACATCTCGTGCAGCGGCTCCGCGACGCCATCGAGCAGGCGGTCCGTGAGGGACGGATCTGCGACCAGCAGGCGGGCCGGTTCCTCCGTTTTTACGAGGAGGGACTGGGCGGGTACACCTACCTTGAAGAGCCGTCGAGGTCCTGATCACGGGCGCATGCCCGCCTGCGGATGCCTGCTGGCGGCGGGCAAACCGACCTCGCCCTGCCCGGGTTTGATTGCTATGGTCCCGGCCATTCCCCGGAGTCATCGCAGTGTCACACCCCCGCCGTCGGTCCATCTGGGTCAGGGCAACGGGCATCCTGGCCGCCCTGCTCGGCGTCGTTTCCGCCGGCTTTCTGCCCGCGCAGGCGCCGCCCGCCAGGCAGCCGCTGAACCAGCCGCAGGGCACGCTCCAGAGGCCGGCTGCGGCCCAGCGCCAGCAGCCGGCCGGACAGCCGAACGCCCAGGGAACCGGCGCCCAGCAGCAACTCCCCCCGCAGCAGCAGCGCCCGCCCCAGCCATCCTTTCCCCAGCTCACCCCGGAGCAGGCGGCGGCCCTCGAGCGGTTGCTGGCCGCCTGGGAAGCCCGCAATGCGTCTGTGAAGACCTGGTCGTGCGAGTTCTACAAGTGGGAATACAACGCGTTCGGGCCGGTGGGCCCCAGCGGTGACAGGCTGGCTTTCGCGGAGAGCAGCGGCGAGATCAAGTACGCGATGCCGGACAAGGGGCTGTTTCGCGTGAAGGATTCCAAACAGTGGAATGCACAGACCTCCCGCTACGAGCAGCGTCCGGGGGACACCGGGGAGCACTGGGTCTGCAACGGCACGAGCATCTACGAGTTCCGCCACGGGGAGCGGCAACTGCGCGAGACCAAGCTCCCCCCCGAACTCCGTGGCAAGGCGATCAGTGACGGGCCGCTGCCGTTCGTGTTCGGGGCCAAGGCGGACACCCTCAAGAAACGTTACGTGATGCGGATCCTCCCCACGCCCGCGGGCGTCGCCGATCAGGTGTGGCTCGAGGCCCTGCCGCGATCACAGGCGGACGCCGCGAACTTCTCCAAAGTGGAGCTGATCCTCGGTGCCCGGGATCTGATCCCGTTCGCCATCCGGATCTACAAGCCGGGCGGCCAAGACCAGGATGTCTACCAGTTCAATCAGAACAGCAGCCTCATCGACAAGGGTCTCGATCTGATCCGCGACTTCTCCAAGCCGGTCACCCCTCTCGGTTATACGTTCATCCTCGAGGATGCCGGAGCCGCCCCCGCTGCCGCCCAGCAGTCGGCTGTTCCGGCGTCCCAGCCGCGGAACCGCTGACCGCGTTCGCGGAAGGTATCCCGGCCGGTATAATCACCGCTGGTCGTCTGATGAGACGGCCATGGTGCCGCGAGCAGGCTTCCGCTGCTGTGGCCCGTCGGGCGACAGTCGTCGAGGAATCCATGCCGCTCATCGATCCAGCCCATCCGCTCGGCCAGCTTCTCCAGCGCGATCGTCGCTACAAACTCGATGCCTACCTTTTTGTCCTCGAGGCCCTCTCCTACGCGCAGGAAACGCTCGGCCTGGGGAGCGAGCCCCCTGAGGACGAACTCGAGCCCCGACCGGCGGACGCGCCGCCATCCACCCGACCGCGCGCGGGGAAGTCGAGACGACGACCGGCCGAACGCCACCTCACCGGCCAGCAGCTGTGTGAGGCCGCCCGCCGCTACGCCCTCCAGCAATATGGGTTCATGTCGAGAACCGTCCTCGGCACCTGGGGCATCCACAGCACGCATGATCTGGGCGAGATCGTCTTCAACATGATCGACATCGGCCAGATGAGGAAAACCCGCAAGGACAAGCGGGAGGATTTCCATGGCGTCTACGACTTTGACGACGCGTTCACTCGCGACTTGTCGTTCAGTGTCCCGGACAATCCCTAAGACAGCCTGATCGCCATGACCTACGCCCGAAAAAGCGGTCGTGACGACACCGGTTCCCTCCGCCTCCTCGATCGCCATGCCATGGTCGTGGCGGTGGTGGAGGCGGGCTGGTTGCTGTTTCTGGTCTGGATGGCGGCCCGGGGGGGCTGAGGCCCGAGTGCGAGGAGTGCCGGCATGGATGCGCTGTTCGATTCACTCCCCCTGGGTGCGGCCCTCCTGCCACTGGGCCTCTATCTTCTCGTCCTTGGCTGGGTCCATCTCCGTGATCGGCCGCTGGCGATCGCCGGTGTGTGGGACGGCATTCTTCTCGGGGCGAGCCTTGTCGGCCTAGTGACCGTCGGGCCGATCGCGCTGGTGCGCCCAGCCGCCGGTGGATCGGCGTGGAGTTGGCCGATGCTGCTGCTTGTGTTCTGCCTGGTCGTCGCCCTCTGCGTGCTCGTCTCCAGGCCCCGGCTCATCGTCTACAACATCTCCGTCGAGCAGATTCGCCCGCTGGTGGCCGAAGTCGCGGCTGGCCTCGATCCCCAGGTTCGTTGGGCGGGGGAGACGGTCGCCCTCCCCTCACGCGGCTTCCAGGTCCACCTCGATGGCGATGGGGCCCTGCGGACGGTGAGCCTGATCGCCGTGGGCAGGCGTTCCGCCCACGAGGGCTGGGCCGAGTTCAGCCGCCGGATACGTCAGGCCTCCCGCGGACTGCGGGTGAGAGCGAGCCCCTGGGGATCGTTGCTGGCGGCGCTGGGAGCGATCCTCGTGCTGCTGGCCGTGTGGAGCATCGTGGCGGCGATCCGCTCGCCGGCGGACCGGGCGGAGCCACCTGGTGCCACCACGCCC
>CANGIH010000018.1 GCA_947453875.1 Planctomycetaceae bacterium
ATGCCGCCGAAGCGCAGCCGGCCCGGCCGCTCGTCCATCACATCCCGGATCACCTCGATCATCTGCGTCAGCCCCTCGAGGGCGAAGTACTCGCACTGGATCGGCATCAGCACTTCCGTGCTGCCAGCCAAAGCCGTCCGCGTCAGGTCGCCGATCGACGGAGGGCAGTCAATAAGGCAGTAGTCCCAGGCATTGAGCCCGCCGGCAAGATGGGTCTCGAGGACAAGGCTGCCGGCCCGGGCCTGGGCGGCGAGCCGCTCCACGTCACGGACACTCCTGCTACCTGGAAGCAGGGAGAGGCCTGTCACGCCGGTCGCCACCACCGAGCCTGCCAGCGGCATCTCCGACACCAGAGGATGGGATGGGGCCGGAGTCCCTCCCAGGCCGGTGGTGGCGTTGCATTGAGGGTCGAGATCGACAAGCAGCGTCCGCTGCCCCCCCTTGGCCAATCCCACGGCGAGGTTGGTGGCGGTCGTCGTCTTTCCCACTCCCCCCTTTTGATTGGCCACGCAGAGAATCCTTCCCACAAGCACATTCCTTCCAGGCGGTCCGCCGCGAATTCCGGGAACATCCGGAATATCGGCCACCGTCGGCACGATCGTCGTGCCGGAAGGCGGGCCCTTGTCGCAACCGCCCCGTCGTGCAAGGTCGCCCCAGCCGTCAGCCCGGAAGTCACCCGACCCGCCGGAAGGGTTTCACGTGGAACCGCGCTAACCGTCGCATCGCCCGCGGAATTCCCAGACATCCCATCTTTCCCAGGGGGCCGCGGCGGCAGGGTTTCACGTGGAACTGACAGCCGGACATTCCGGCTGATCGGGGTGAACGCCGAGGGTGTCAACGCGATCGACGAGGATCGGACAGGCCCCTGGGAGACGAGCTATCCGAGCGGATTGAACACCAGCCCGCTGGCGAGCTTGGGGTAGAAGAAGGTGCTCTTGGCCGGCATCCGCTCGCCGGTCTCGGCGACGTGCTCGATGTCGGCGACGCTCGCCGGCATGACAAGACATGCCAGCGGAAACTGACCCGTCTGGAGCCCCTCCACCACCTCCCGCACCAGATGGACGTACCGAGGGGGTGGGATCTGGCTGGCTCCGAGGAGGTCGCCAATCACGAGGCGGTGGAGGATCGACACCCCGAGGCCCTGCCAGTCCCGGGAATGCTCCGCCGACACCTGTTCCATTCTCGCGATCCCGGCAGGGGTGATCCGGGCGAGCGTCCATGTCTGGTCGCCGGCGGTGAAGAGGCCGAGCATCCCCTGATTCTCTTCCAGTTCGATCTGTTCCCACACCGTCGCCGCATCGCTCGGCCCATGCCCGGCGGTCTCGAGGGTGAAGCAGTCTCCGAGTCGGGATGCCAACTCGGCGGCCGTCGCCACCGCCGGTTCGGAAAACAGCCGGTGGGTGGGGAGGACAACCAGCCCCGGGTCGCTCATCCCCACGAGCATCATGAGAACGAAGTTCGCCGGGTGGTCCGGGGGGAGCGAGCCGCCGTGGGCCGCCGCCACTTCGTCCCGGTAGGTGCAGGCGGTCTCGTAGCGGTGGTGGCCATCGGCGATGAAGACCGGCCTGGGGCCCATCAGCCCTGCCACCTTCGCAGCCACCGCTTCGTCCGTGAGCGGCCACATCGAGCTTCGCACCCCGAGGTGATCGGTGGCTTCGAGCGGGGGCTGGCCCGCCACTGCCCCGTCGAGCACCTCCTGCACCTCCCCGAGTGGATCGGGGTAGAGGCCGAACACAGGGCTGATGTTGGCCCGGCAGGCACGCGTGAGGAGGAGCCGATCCTGCTTCGGCCCCGACATCGTCTCTTCATGCGGGTGGATGTTGCCGGTGCCGAAGCGTTCCAGCCGCACACGTGCCAGCACGCCACGGCGGACGAATGCCTTCCCCTCCACCGCGAACTGCTGGTGGTAGACGTAGAGTGCCGCCGCCGGTTCCTCCATCAACACTCCCTGATCGCGCCACTGGCGGAGTGACTTGGCCGCCCGGGTGTAGCGGTTTGTCCGGTCGTCGTCCCCAGGTTCCTCCCGCCCGAGTTCGAGCCGGATCACGTTCGCCGGGTGACGCCGGGAAAGCTCCTCCTGGAGGGCTGCATCGATGACGTCGTAAGGCGGAGCGATCACCTGGGAGAGGGCGCCGACATGCTTGGGGTCGTAGCGGAGACCGCGCAGGGGAGCGACATGGGGCATGGCGGCGGGGCTTTCTCGGGGTCTTTTTGGATGGCCAGCAGGCAGGGGAAGGAAGGGGGCGATGGTAGCACCTCGCAGACACCGTCTCCCGGGCCGCTTCCAAACAGGGCTCCCGCCCGGGGTTCCACGTGGAACGGGTGCAAACGACAGCGGGGGCGTCGCCGGAGCGACACCCCCGCTGGGTGTGGGCAAGGAAGGCTTGGCGTCGCCGGGCTTCCCGGCCGCCAGCCGCTCCCGGATCAGTAGCGGTAGTACTCGGGCTTGAATGGCCCCTCGACCGGCACGTGGAGATACTCCGCCTGCTTCGGGGTGAGCTTGGTGAGCTTCACACCGAGCTTCTCCAGATGGAGCCGGGCCACTTCCTCGTCGAGCTTCTTGGGGAGGAGGTGCACGCCGACGTCGTACTTGTCGGTCTCGGTCCAGAGGGCCAACTGGGCGAGCACCTGGTTGGTGAAGCTGGTGCTCATCACGAACGACGGATGGCCTGTGGCACAGCCGAGGTTCACGAGCCTCCCTTCGGCCAGCACGATCACCGAGTTGCCGGAGGGGAGGGTGTAGCGGTCGACCTGCGGCTTGATCTCGACCTTCTTCACCCCCTTGGTGTTCTCGAGCCAGGCCACGTCGATCTCGAGATCGAAGTGCCCGATGTTGCAGATGATCGCGTCGTTGGGCATCTTCGAGATGTGCTCACCGAGGATCACGTCGCGGCAACCGGTCGCCGTCACGAAGATCTGGCCGCGCGAGGCTGCCTCCTCCATGGTGGTGACCTCGTAGCCCTCCATCACCGCCTGGAGGGCGTTGATCGGGTCGACCTCGGTGACGATGACGCGGGCCCCGAGGGCCTTCATGGCATGGGCACAGCCCTTGCCGACGTCGCCGTAGCCGCAGACCACCACCACCTTGCCGGCCACCATCACGTCGGTGGCCCGCTTGATGCCGTCGGCAAGGCTCTCGCGGCAACCGTAGAGGTTGTCGAACTTCGACTTTGTGCAGGAGTCGTTGACGTTGATCGCGGGGAGCTTGAGCTCGCCGTTCTCATGCATCTGATAGAGGCGGTGGACGCCCGTGGTGGTCTCCTCAGAGAGCCCGCGGATGCCGCCGAGCAGTTCCGGGTACTTGGTGTGGACCATCGCGGTGAGATCACCGCCGTCGTCGAGGATCATGTTCAGCGGCTGGCCATCGGGGAAGAAGAGGGTCTGCTCGATGCACCAATCGAACTCCTCGTTCGTCATCCCCTTCCATGCGTAGACGGGGAATCCGGCCTTGGCGATGGCCGCCGCGGCATGGTCCTGTGTCGAGAAGATGTTGCAGCTGCTCCAGGTGACCTCGGCCCCGAGCTCCTTGAGGGTCTCGATGAGGACGGCCGTCTGGATCGTCATGTGGAGGCAGCCGGCGATCCGGGCGCCGGCCAGCGGCTTCGAGCGGCCGTATTTGTGCCGCAGCGCCATCAGGCCCGGCATCTCGTTCTCGGCAAGCATGATCTCCTTGCGGCCCCATTCGGCGAGCGCGAGATCGGCGACCTTGTAGGGGAGGCGGGTTTCGACGTGGGCCAAGGGAATCTCCTTCGACGGGGGAACAAGGGACAGATGGACGGGGCGGACGGACTGGGCCCGGGGCAGTTGACCAGACCGCGGGCGGTCAGGAGGCGGGACAACCGGTGAACGCCTGGAGGTCGGCTTCCGTTTCTGAGTGGGCCTTCATCTTAGCCGGGTGCCCGAAATGGAAAAGTCGGGATCCTCAGAGGCGGGGGCAATTGTGCCCCAAAGCAGCCACCGCCGCGGCCACGAAAGCCCGTACCCGTGCCGGATCTTTGCGGCCAGGGGATGCCTCGACACCGCTGGCGGTGTCGACCGACTGGACGCCCGTGGCCCTGATCGCTGCGGCCACGTTTTCTGCCGTCAGCCCCCCGGCGAGTGCCACAGGGAGGCCGACGTCCCCGGCGGCGAGGAGCCGGCCCCAGTCGACCACCCGCCCCGTGCCCCCCAGGCTTCCGGCAGAGGCCGGGGAGGATTGGCCAGACGGCACCCCCGCATCGACCAGCAGCATCGCCGGCGGCTGGCCGGCCGCCGCTGCTGCCGCGATCCATTTCCGCGCCGGGGCGAGGGCTTCCTCGGCAGGGCCATCGTCCCGAAGCCGGACGGCGCGGATCACCGGAAGCGGAGCGAGGGCCAGACAGGTCTCCGGCGGATCCCAAGCCCAGCCGGGCGAGCCCGTGGGGTGCGGGGCCAGATGGCCATGGAGCTGGATGCAATCGAGGCCGACGTCGTTGGCCACTTCGAGGATCGCCGCGGCGGGCGTCCCGGCAAACACCCCGACGCGGAGGATGCCAGCCGGCAGCGTGGCCATCAGCTCCCGGGCCCGTTCGATCGTCACCCGTCGGGGCGAGCCGGCGACGAAGTTCAGCCCCACCGCGTCGGCACCGGCATCCGCCACAAGGCGTGCGTCGTCCTTCGTCGTCACGCCGCAGATTTTCACTTGGAACATGCCAGCCGACTCCATCACCACAGGCCAGGCCGGGGCGATTCTGACGCCGGAGCCATCGCCCGAGGGGCGACGCCATTCCCGGCAGAACCGTCGCCACCGCCATCACCGCGCCCTCTTTCCCGACCGGAAGAGTCTACGCCGTGCCGACGCGGTGGAGGAAGCCACCGCGGCTGGTCGAAACAATTGGTGAGCCGGTCCCCGTCAGGGTTCCCGGCGTGCCAGGTGCACCCACTCCCAGGAAGCCACCCGCCCGATGATCGCACCTCGTCGTCCGCCGTCGAGCCGACCGTTCCTCGCTGCCCCGCGGACCGACTTCTACCATCCCGCGCGGGCCATCGATGCCGCCCTCCATGGCACTGAGCGCGCCATCCGGCGCTCCGAGGGGATCGGGTTGATCGTCGGCCCTCCCGGCACGGGGAAGACGCTCCTGCTGGCCAAGCTCGCCGAGCATGTCCGTGACGACTTCGACGTTGCGCTCCTTTCCGGCGCCCGCATCTGCACCCGCCGCGCCTTGTGGCAGGCGATCCTTTCGGAGATCGGCGAACCCTATCGGGGTATCGACGAAGGGGAACTCCGCATCGGTGTCATCGAACGCGTCCGCGGGCTCGCTGCCGCGGGGTCGGGGCTCGTGATCCTCGTCGACGAGGCCCATACCCTCCCCTCGCGTCTCCTCGAGGAGTTGCGCCTCCTCACCAACATCCCCACGCCGCTACCGGCCGTCCATGTCGTGCTGGCCGGATCGATGGCGATGGAGGAGCGTCTGGGAACGTCGCGGATGGAGAGCCTCGCGCAGCGGATCGGTGTCCGCTTCTACCTCGAGTCGCTCGACCACGACGAAACTGCCGCCTACCTGCGGACGCAGATGAAGGTGGCGGGCCTGCAGTGGGATGCCGTCTTCGAGCGGGGCAGCGACAACGCCGTGTTCACCGTCACCGACGGCGTGCCGCGGCTCATCAACCAACTCTGCGATCTCTCCCTCGTGCAGGCGGGCGAGGCGGGTAGGAAACGTGTGGGGCCGGCCGACATTGCCGCCGCCTGGCGCGACATCCAGCGGCTCCCCGCCACGGCGCTCGGGGACTTCGCCGCCGCCGGGCAGGCCGACGTCGAATCGGTCGATGTCGGTGGTGAGGGAGAGGTGGGGGGCGAGGTGATCGAGTTCGGGTCGTTCGATGCGGATCCAGCCGAGGTGGCCACGGTCGATCCAGCCCATCTCGGCTTCGACGCCGGCCTCCCCCTCGAATCGGTGCTGGGAGACCTTTTCGACGAAGGCTCCGACGAGGCCGACGACCACGGCCATCGCGCGACGCCGAGCCGGGCATCCGCGCGGGGCGAACGCCCCCGTCAGTCGCCGGGGCAGGGCAATCCCTGGTCGGGCCCCGAAGTGGAATTGGTGTTCGACGGCGGCGACGACCCGTTCGCGGAATACTTCGCCGATGACGACCGGCAGGTGGAGCGGTTGGTGGTCAAGGGCCCGGATGACTTCGCAGGTCGCCGGCACGTCGCCAGTCGCGAGGGCTCGTCGTTGGTCAGGCAACTCACACCGGGGGGGGCTTGCCCGGCCGCCGACAATGTCGAGGCCGTCGCCCCGCCGGCCATCGGGACATCGACCGCCGTCGTTGATCCCGGTCCGATCGACGATTCCGACATGGTCATCATCGAGGAGGATCTGTGGGTGCCTCCGGCGGATGCCGCCCGCCGGGTGATTCCCGTCCGCCTTGGTGACTATTCGCGGTTGTTCGCGCGGATGCGCCGTGGTGGGACAATCGAGTGACACAACCGGCTGGAGCCCGCACGGATCCCGGGGCCGGTTCGGAAGGCTCACCGGGCGACGTGCGCTCCCCCGAGCCCTGGCCGGCGGGCCGTGTGCTGGTGGTGACGGCCACCTACAACGAAAGCGAGTCGATCGCCGCGCTCGTCGATCGCGTGCTCGCGGTCGATCCCCGGTTGCAGATGCTCGTCGTCGATGATGATTCGCCCGATGGCACGGGTGCGATCGTGTTGGCTGCCGCCGCGACGCAACCCCGGCTCCATCTCCTCATCCGCCGTGGCCGCCGCGGATTGGGAAGCGCCATTCTGGAAGGATTCAGAGCGGCGCGGGGGCATGGATTCGAGGTCGCCGTCAACATGGATGCCGACTTCAGCCACGCCCCCGACGACATCCCGAGGCTGCTTGCGGCGCTCGAGCCGATCGGAGCGCCTCCCATGGACGTGGCCCTGGGGTCACGTCGCGTGCCGGGGGGGCGGATCGTCGGATGGCCCCTCTCCCGGCATGTCACGAGTCTCCTCGTCAACTGGTTTTCGCACTGGATCATCGGCGTGCCGGCGCGCGATTCGACGACCGGCTTCCGGGCGGTGCGCCTCGGGATCCTCGACCGAATCCCGGGGCCCTTCGAGGAGGGATATGCGTTCCTCGAGGACATGCTGTGGCGCATCGACCGCGCCGGGGGCCGGATGATCGAGGTTCCGATCACGTTCACCAATCGGGTCGAGGGAACGAGCAAGGCCGGGATGCGGCAGACGCTCGAGGGGGCGGTCGCACTCCTCCGCATGGCCCTACGGTCCTGGTGGCCGTGACACCCCCTGGAAAAATCATTCAGGGCGTTTTCACCCTCGCCTTCCAATGGAGCGCCGAGGAGAGGCAGGGTCGCTCCAGATCGCATCTCGCGATTCGGCGCCACCGCCACGGCCTGATCACGGCGTTCGATTGCGACGGAGAATCAGCAGATCTCTGAAGCGACCCTCTGGACTATAGTCGCGGGAGAGTCGTTGCAGCGTGGTGACATCGGCGTTCCATGCTTCACGAACCGGTTTGGGCAGGTGGAGCGGCCAGACGATCAACGTGCCCAAAAATAATTCGGCCCGCTGCCGCAAGATCTCCCTGTCCTGGGGTTCGTGAACGTCGGTGAACCATCCGGGAACGAGAAGGATCTCGTTGCCGAGGGCTTCGGCCACCCTGCGTTCCACGTCGGCGATGTTGGTCGCACCTCCGTACGGAGGCACATGGTAGGCAGGGACGTACCGCCCCGTGATCTTCAGGAAACGTTCGACGTCCTCATGGCAGGTGAGGGGTGTCCCGATCGTTTCATAGCGGAGGAGTTCGGTCAGATCAGCGGCGAAAGGGAGTCGCTTTCCCCAATCGAACCGCGCGTCGCGGTTCACGATCTCCCGGAGCACCCGGGCATCGATCGACTCGAGTTCCGCACGATTCTCCTTGATTAACTTCCGATAGCCCAGAGACCTCGACACGTCGGGGCCGACGAAGTTCCAGGTGCTTGCCGCATAGGTGCCGACGATGACGGTCGCTGCCAACGCCGTCGCCGCGCCTTGCCAACGACGCGCAGGCGAGGCGTTCGCTGCGAGGCCGATCACGATCAACCCGAGGCCGTTGAAAAGGACATGCGCCGGGTCGCATCGCCCGAACGCCGCGGGCAGGAACATGCCGAGCGTGACGACGAGTGAAACGAGGATCGGCGACGCGTCGCTAGCCACGTGGATTCCCGCGGCCGCCATCGCGGGGAGGAGTCCGAAGGCGAGCCCGAGCAGGCAAATGGCGTAGGGCGTCGGTATGAGCGGAAAGTTGAACGCACCGCCGCCGAAGACCGCGATGAAGCGCAGCATCTCCGCGCCGAAAAGCCCCCAGAAGATCAGGGCTGCGGCCACGATGGCCGTCGCACGAGGTGCGAACGATGTTTTTCCGCACCATGCGGCGGTCGCGAGCCATGTCAGGCATGCGATGACGCTCACGACTCCGACTTCCGGAGAGAGGAGCATCCCCCCCAACGGGACAAGGAAAGCCGCCAGCCAGCCGGCCCGGTTGGATCCCCACCGCTGGGCCGCATCGAAGAGCAGGATTCCCCACAGGGCATAGAGGAATCGGAGCGGCGTGTAGATCACGCCGAGCATGATGTTCAGCGTCGACAGTGCCACGAAGACGAGAATCGCGATCCGTTGCCTCGGTTCGAGGGCCAGGCGGCGAAGAATCGACGCGGTGGCGAGGAGCCCCAACGCGAAATGGAGCAGAAGGGTGATGATGTAGGCGGTGTCGATCGCCAGAAGGCCGCCGGCGGCACGATGGATCAGGAACGGGAGCCAGAGCAAGGCCGGACCGTACCCGTAGTCGAAGTCGCGGTATGGCAACTTGCCGAGCGTCATCATGTCGAGCCGGGTGAGAAAGTAGGCGGACTCACCGAAGTAGGCGCTGGGCGACAGGCTCCACCAGCCGATCACGACGCTCCACGACACGGCGATGCCGCAGGCGAGCACGAACTGCTCGAGCGGCAGGGCTCGGGAGCGGGGCACGACCAAGGTCAGGAATCGGTCCCCGGTGGCCGTCGCGATCCTGGGCAGCAGGAGGCGTCGGAGGAAGAGCACCACGAGCGTCGCGGCCACGGCGAGAGTCGCGGCCGCGTTGCTGAAACCGAACGTGACCGAGTCCGACTCGACCCCGGAGCGCACCGGCATCCGCCACGGGAGGCTGAAGATCAGCACGCTTGCCATGGCCAGGATCGCGACCGTGGAGGCATGCCAGGCGATCGCAGACTCGTACCAGGCTGGAGGCGGTCTGCGGAAGGGTGCGCGGCGTCGTCGAACGGCCTTTTTTGTCGCCATGGCGGGACCTCGGTGACCTGACGACCAAGCGACGCTGCCTGAGCGTGACTGGTGTCTGCCTGTGCCGTTGAGGCACCCTGTCAGCGCTTCGTGGGGACGCGGGCCGGCAACGCCCACAAAACCGAAAGCTACCTGTTCATCGTGGGGGCGACAACCGGCTTACCGCGCTCCTCCCTTGGCATCGGATGCATCGAACAGGAGGCATGAAAGGTCGCCGGCCCGACTCCGCACGGGGGGTTTGCAGCCGGACTCGATGAGTGATGCCTCGATCGCCCGGCCTTTGTCGGCGAAGCCGTTGCGATGGATGACGACCGCGACGAAACCACGTGACCGCAGTTCGGCGATCACCCCTCTCATGTCCTTGGTGCCGAGATCGCGCAGCCACCCCTCGCGGGGACGCCCCTTGACCGTTCCGAACGACCAATGGAGATGGCTGCCGAGACAGTAGGGGCGGAGTTGTTCGTAGGCTGGGATGCCGGGCATCGGCGCCTCGGGGAATTCCATCAGCGGGAGTTGGAAGACCATCGCCCCCGCGGGAAGCAGGTCGTCGAGTCGGCCGATGAAGTCGCGATCAGAATCGATCTGCCGGGCAACCGAGTCGCGGGCCGACGCCGCGGGCGCCCGCGGCACCTGATCGAAGCCGATGAGAAGGGCGAGGGCCACCGCACACCCCCAACCGAAGAGTCGGGAGGAGGGCCCGAACCGCTTCGAGGCAAGCAGCGTGCTGGCACGCCTGGCCGCAAACAGAAGTGCGATGGCGAGGATCACGACGCTGTAGCGGCATCCACCCCGGAAGATCGTCATTCCCAGGGCACCGAGGACCGCGTTGAGCCCCCCGGTCCCGAACATGACGACGATCCATGACACCTGCCAGAAGGCCGGCGGGACGTCGTCGGAACGCCCCTCGACGAGGGCGCGGACCGCCGTTGCCACAAGCCATGCCAAGGAGAGGAGGCCGACGATGCCGAGGTATCCGGCACCCTCGTTGAGGAGCGGGGCGGAGGCACGGTGGGCGGCGGCAAACCCTGCCAGCAGGTCGGAGCGGTGGGCGGCGGTGGGGATGAAGAGATCGACGATCTTCAGCCCGTAGATCTCGAGCCACTTGTACTCACGGACGAGGGCACTCGGATTCGGCCCCTCGAAGATCCTGTACAGCCAACTGTCGACGTTCATCAGTGCGAACGCAGCCGCGGTGGAGGCGACGATGATGCCGGCAGTCTGCAGCGGCTTCCTGGATCGTTCCCGCCAGGCCGTGGCAGCGCCCGTGAGCAGGGCCAGTTGGCAGAGCGCATTGGCGTAGTAGGGATTCTGCAGGCCGGTAATGACACCGATCACTGCCGCCCATCTTCGTCGCGGGTCGCCCGGGCCGAGGCTTGGGTCGGCCACCCATTGCCACGCCAGCAGGAACAGCGGCACATGCCACACCCAGGCCACCGTGACGTGGTGGGGCGACTGGGCGAAGATGAACGGCGAGAGCCCGAAGGCGAGTCCGGCGACGAACCCAAGCGGGGCGGTGCAGCCGGACTGGATGCAGACCATGTACATGGTCGCGGCTGCCAGGAGGTGTCCGAGCAGAAGACCGATGTTGAGGCCCGCAAACGGCCCGAAGAGCCTGCCGAGGATTCCCAGGAGGATCGTCGGCAGTTCCTCGACGAGCGGCCAGTCATTCCAGTTGGCCACGAAGGGCGCACCCAATTCGGGGATGTTCTTCAAGGCCAGGGGAATCAGGTGGCCGTCCGCCGCGGCCCGCATGGTCGCCAGGGTGACGAAGACGTCATTGAATTCGGGATCGAGGTAGGCGTCCGACTTCGCGTCGAGGTGGGCTGTGGGGAGACTCCATCCGGCGATGGACCAGGTGGCGTTGGCGGCACACCACCCGAGCGCCGTCAGGCAGAGGAGCAGAGCGACCAGCGGACCGGCAGCCAGCACGTCCGGCCAGGGGGACGGTGTGCCGTTCGACTCCTTCATCGAACTTCCTCTGCGAGGGCGATGCACGCCGACACCATCCGTTCAGCGTTGAGACCGTGGCGGGTGCGGAGAAACTCCTGCGAACCGACAAGATCGGTGAGGTTGCGGTCTGCGGTCAGGGACACGATTCGCGTCTTCGGCGGGGCGTGCTCGCGGAGAAGACTGCCGAACCCTCCTGCGGCGACATGCTCCTCGATCGTCACCACGCCGCGGTAGGCCCACAAGGACGCCAGCGTCGCGTCGCCGATCGGAGCGATCAGCGGGCAGGAAAACACCCCGGGCCGAAGGCCTCGGGCACGGAGCAGATCGGCGGCACGCATGGCCTCCGACAGGATCGGCCCGGTGGCGCAGAGGGCCACGTCGCCGTCGCCTCGATCGAGGCAGGAAGGGCCAGCGAGCAGATCGATCGGCCTGCTGCCATCCAGCAGGGGTTCCCCGGCCTTGCCAAGCCTCAGGTAGCCCGGGCCACCCGAGGCGAGCAGCGCCGGAGCACAGGCTGCAGCCTCACGCGGATCGGCTGGCGAGAGGATTGTCATGTGCGGGAGGCTGCGCATCGCGGCGAGGTCACCGACGGCATGGTGCGAATAGCCCATGTTGCCATAGGAAAACCCCGCCCCCACCGCAACCACCGTCACGGGAAGGCGATGGGCGCAGACATCGTTGCGTACCTGTTCCAGACAGCGGAGCGTGGGGAAGTTTCCGATCGAATAGGTGAAGACATGAAATCCCTCGGCCGCCAGTCCGGCGGCCAGGCCCGTCATGTTCTGCTCCGCGACGCCGGCATTGAGGAAACGATCGGGGAATTCGTGTGCAAAATCCTCGACGACACTGAACCCGAGGTCGCCGACGACGAGGAACACACGCTCGTCGATGCGTGCCAACTCGGCCAACGAGCGGATGAACGCGGTGCGCATCTCAAGGCTCTCCGAGCTGCGTGATCGCACGCGCCGCCATTTCCGCGTTTGGCGAGCGGTAGTGCCAGGCGAGCGAGTCCTCCATGAAATCGATCCCCTTGCCCTTTGTCGTCCGGGCGAGCAGGCACGAGGGCCGGCCCGGCTCCCATGGGAGCGTGCCGAGTTCGCGGGAGAGCGACTCATGGTCATGCCCGTCGACCTCGCGCACACCCCAGCGGAAGGCGAGGAACTTGTCGATCAGCGGTTCGAGCGACAGGACGTCCTCGGTGCGGCCGAGGCTCTGGAGTCCGTTGCAGTCGACGACGGTGACAAGATTGTCGAGGCGGTGGTGGCCGGCGAAGAGGATTGCTTCCCAGTTCGACCCTTCGTCGAGTTCCCCGTCGCTCAAGATGACAAAGACACGCTGATCGCCGCCGCGACGCCGTCCAGCGAGCGCCCGGCCGGCGGCCACCGGCAGCCCGTGTCCGAGCGATCCTGTCGACATCTCCACTCCGGGCACGGAGGCGCTGACGTGAGCCATCAGCCGCGAGCCGTCCTGGCCGAAGGTATCGAGTTCCTCCGGTGGGAAGTATCCCCGCAAGGCGAGGGCCGCATAGAGCGACGCGCAGCAGTGGCCCTTCGAGAGGATGACGCGATCGCGCTTGTCCCAGTGCGGATCGGTCGGGCGGTGACGCACGATCCCGCCGCCGTAGAGGACGGCGACGATATCGGCCATCGACAGGCATCCGCCGACGTGGGACGTGCCCGCTGCCGAGACCATCCCGATGGTGCGGCGGCGGATCTCGCGGGCGAAGGAGAGGGTGGTCATGGGCCCGGCTCCCGCGCCGGGGCTTCTGCCCCGCGATCGGTTCCGGCCGTCCCTGCACCGAAACGTTCCAGTTCCACGGCCCAGGGCCGGTGCCGCACCTGCATCAGGATCGCCCCGACGTATTCGCCAAGCACGCCGATCAGGAAAATCTGCAGCGAACCGAGGAAGAAAACCCCGATCACCGCCGGCGCGTAGCCGGCCGGAAACAGGTCCCAGAAGGTGAGCTTGAGGACCAGAAACAGCATCGCCACCACCAGCGACGCGAGGGCGAGGAGGAACCCGGCCATGGTGGCCAGTCGCAGTGGCATGCGGGAGTGGCTTGTGAAGCCGAGCATCGCCATGTCGTAGAGCGTGAAGAAGTTGTTCTTCGTGATCCCACGGTGGCGGAGTGGTTGCTCGTAAGGGATGACGGTGAAGGGGAGGCCGATGTCCACCACCATCCCTCGCAGATAGGGGTAGGGATCGGCATAGGATCGCATCAACTCGAGCGCCCTGCGGCTGTAAAGCCCGAAGCCGGTGACATGCTCGAGGAGGTCGACGTCGGCGATCGAACGGGCGATTCGATAGAACAACGACCGCGCCAGCCACATGGCGCGGGATTCGGCACTCGATTGTTTCTGGCCCACCACCATCTCCGCCCCCGCCTCCCAGGCGCGGAGGAAATCAGGCAGCAACTCC